>CAZTMA010000088.1:0-7322 GCA_964614645.1 uncultured Anaerolineales bacterium | reverse complement strand
AACCGGCGCTCTCGAAGAAGAGAGGAGTTTGCATCCTCAGATGCAAACCGGTGCTCTCGAAGAAGAGAGGAGTTTGCATCCTCAGATGCGAACCGGCGCTCTCGAAGAAGAGAGGAGTTTGCATCCTCAGATGCAAACCGGTGCTGGCGAAGAAAAGGGGAGTTCGCATCCTCAGATGCGAACCGGCGCTCTCGAAGAAGAGAGGAGTTCGCATCCTCAGATGCGAATTCCACCCCGGAAACACGGAGTCGAGGCTTTAGCCGGTTACACAGTGAACGATCGTTCACAACCAAACCGGCTAAAGCCTCGACTCCAAGATTGTGCCTGGCGGTGCTTGCGGGTCTGGCCCATGACGCGAAGGCCATGCCCAGCCCACATCACCTGTTCACCTGTTCACCCGTTCACCTGTTCACCTCTTCACCCCGTCACCCCGTCACCCCGTCACCCCGTCACCGCCCCTCGGCCATCCGGCGGGCCTGGCCGCGCCAGTCCTCCCGCTGGATGCGATCCGAGAAGGTGCCGGTGACGCGGGCGAGGGTCTCGTCGCTGGCCTCAGCGAGCTGCAGGAAGGTGACGATGCCGATTTCCTTGAGCCGCTGGGCATAGTACGGGCCGATGCCCTGGATCAGGAGCAGGTTGTCGGCCTGCGGTGCGGGAGTCACGGGCGCCGGCGGGGTGGTCCCCTCATCCGGATGGCTCAGCAGCCCGGCGGCGCGCATCTCGGCGGCAATCCGGGCGGTTTCGTCCGCCCCGGGCAGCCTGCTGCTGCCGAGCTCGATGGGCGCGTCCGCATCGGCGGTCTCGGCCTGGCGCAGCGCGGCCAGCCGCGCCTCCAACTCGGCCACCTGCGCGCGCAGGCGTGCGGCCTCAGCCTCCGCCTCAGCGCCCGCCACAGCGGCGGCGTCGGGCAGGGCCGGGGGCGTCACGGCGGGGAGCTCGGTGTCCACGGTGGCTGACAGCACCTGGCTGCGGAGGGGCGGCAGGTCGGCCAGCGATTCCTCCGGGAGCGGAGGCGCCTCAAGGGCCGGCGTATCGAACTCGACCGACGGCAGGTGCACGTCCGGCGCACTGACGGACGGAAGCTCGACCTCAGGCAACTCCACATGGGGCGCTTCGATGTGTGCCTCAACCTCGGGCATCTCAAGTTCGGGCACATCTACCGCGGGCATCTCGAAGAAGGGCCGGTCGATGTCCGGCGCTTCGACCTTCGGCAGCTCGACTTCCGGCAGATCAACGTGCGGTGCTTCTACCTTCGGCATCTCTACAGCCCCGAGATCGACCTTCGGCAGTTCTACGTCCGGCATGTCGACGTGTGGCGCTTCTACCTTCGGCATCTCTACAGCCCCGAGATCGACCTTTGGCAGTTCTACGTCCGGCATGTCAACGTGCGGCAACTCTACATCCGGCATGTCAACGTCCGGCATGTCGACGTGTGGCGCTTCCATTTTCGGCAGTTCGACCTCGGGCAGCTCCACGTGCGGCGCCTCGATGTGCGCTTCGACGGAGGGGACGTCCACATGGGGGACGCCCGCTTCGACGGCCGGCACGTCCACGACGGGCAGGCCGGTGGAGGCCAGCGTGGCGGCCGGCGGCTCGACCAGGGGGGTATCGACCGACACCTCCGGCGCACTGATCGCGGGCGGTTCGACGTCCACCGCAATAGCCGGCGGCGCCTCCACCTCAGTCTCGATCACCGGCGCGGCGACCTCCACCTTGGCAGCTGCTGCGGCTGCCGCGGCCGCGGCGACAGCCGCCTTCTCGGCCGCTGCGGCCTCATCGGCAGCGCGCCGGCGCGCTGCAATCCGGTGATCCTGTGCAACACTCAGGTTCTCCGAGATCTTGCCGAGGAACAACAGCAGCAGGCCCAGTACCAGCATGCTGAGCGCACTGAATATGGCGCTGACGATGATGGGAACCGTTAGCCATGCAGTAGAACCCGGTCCCCATCCCTCGCCCAGGCCGCGGCTACCTAATCTGAGCGCGACGATGAGGCCTGCCACAAGGTAGATGGCGGCCAGCACCAGGATGACGATGGAGATGGTGCGGGTTACGCGATGTTTGCCCATGGGGAAACCGCCTTTCTTCGAACCGAGGATGGGTTTGATCTAAAAGGCCGACAACTGCCTGGTACTATACCTGAGATAATTCTACCACAAAGCTTTGCTTTTGCATACCAAATTCCGCAACGGGGCGTTGGGGATTTCGCCCTCCCCCATGCTATCATCCGCCCATGCCGCTGACCATCTGGCTCCTCAATCCCTACCATACCGGCTCGCACCGCGCGTGGGCCGAGGGCTATGCCGCGGCCAGCCGCCATCGCGTGCGGGTGCTGAGCCTGGCCGGCTATTTCTGGAAGTGGCGGATGCAGGGCGGCGCGCTCGAGCTGGCCGAGCAGGCGCGCGGCTTACTCGCTGCTGGTGAGCGGCCGGACCTGCTGCTGGCGACGAGCATGACGAACCTGCCTGCGTTCTATGCCCTCCTGCGTCGCGAGCTGGCCGGCGTGCCGTCCGTCCTCTACATGCACGAGAACCAGCTCACCTATCCCCCGCCGCCCGGCTCCAAGCGCGACCTGACGTACGGGATGATGCAGCACCTGTCCATGCTGGCCGCGGACCGGGTCTGCTTCAACTCTGCCTACCACCTGAACGCCTGGTTCGACGAGCTGCCGCGGCTGCTCAAGCACTTCCCGGATTACACGCACCTCGAAACGGTCGACGCGACGCGGGCCAGGGCGAGCGTGCTGCCGGTCGGGTGCGACCTGGCCGCGTATGACGCTTACGCGCAACTTGCCGGTCAGCGCACCACGCCGCCGCTGGTGCTGTGGAACCAGCGCTGGGAATATGACAAGGACCCGGCGACGATGCTCCGTGCGCTGTACACGCTGGCCGGCGAGGGTGTGCCGTTTCGCGTCGCGCTGGCCGGCGAAAACTTCCGCATGGCGCCTGCGGAGTTTGCCGAGGCCCGCGACCGCCTGGGCGACCGCCTCGTCCACTACGGCTATGCCGAGAGCCGCGGCGACTATGCACAGCTGCTGTGGAGCGCGGACGTGGTGCTGAGCACCGCCATCCACGAGTTCTTCGGCGTCAGCGTGGTCGAGGCCATCTACTGCGGCGCGCAGCCGGTCCTGCCCAACGGCCTGAGCTACCCCGAGCTGCTGCCGCTCGCCGGCCACGCGGCCTGCCTGTACACCGGGTTCGACGACCTGCTGGCCCACCTGCGCGCGGCACTCTCCCGGCCCACTGCCGACCCGCTGCTGCGTGAACACGTCCGCCGCTTCGACTGGAGCGTCCAGGCACCCCTCTACGACGCGCTCATGGAGGAAGTGACGGAATAGGACACTGATTAGACTGATCGGACTGATTGACCTGATCTTCTGATTGCATTATCAATAAAGAAATCAGTCTAATCAGTCCAATCAGCGTTCTATTCGGCCTCCAACACCACAAGCGCCTCGGCCTGCGCGCCGCGGGAGCCGTGGCCCACGCTGAATTCCACGAGCTGTCCCGCGCGCGGGAGCGGCTGTCCCTCGGCCAGCCCGGATTTGTGCACGAATACATCGTCGCCGCTGGTTGCGGTGACAAAGCCGTAGCCCCTCGCGCGGCTGAACCACTTGACCAGCCCGCGCTGGCGGCCCGCGGCTGGCGCCAGCCGCCGGCAGGCCGGGCAGGCCGCGGGCCGCGTCGCGTCCGCCTCCTGCTCTCCGTCCGTCCATACGAATGCCACGCCGCACTCGGCGCAGCGGATGATTTGATCGCCCGGCATAGGGTGTCACCCGACCTTTTTGACAAGGCAGCGCGTCTGCGCTAGAATACCGACCACTGCGGCGACGTAGCCAAGTGGCAAGGCAGGGGTCTGCAAAACCCCGATCGCCGGTTCAAATCCGGCCGTCGCCTCTCGAATGGGCCGGCATCCACCAGGGTGCCGGCCTTTTTATTTTGGATTCTAGTTGAGAAACCCGTTTTCGTGCAAAGCTTCGCTTTGCCGCAGATATCGGGTTGTTCATGCCGGCGAAGCTTCGCTAGACATTCCCCGCGCTTTGACCTAAAATGTCCCCTGATCGTTCCAGCTTTGCGAGGAGGCTATGATGCTCAGACGGAATTTCACAACCCTCACGTTGGCTCTCATCCCGGTCGCCATCGCGATCAACATCGCCATCGGGCAGCTCGTCGTGCTGCTCAAGCTGCCCATCTACCTGGATTCCATCGGCACCGTGCTCGTCGGGCTGCTGGCCGGGCCGCTGGCCGGGCTGGTCACCGGCGCACTGACGAACCTCATCTGGGGCCTGAGCGGGCTGAATCCCACCTACACGCCCTTCTTCTATGTTGCGGCGGTCATCGGCCTGCTGGCGGGCGTGTTCGGCCTGCTGCGCTGGGCCAAGAAGGTCTGGCTCTGGCTCGCAGGCGGGCTGATTACCGGCGTGGTTGCCGCGATCCTGTCGGCGCCGACCTCCGCAGTCGTCTTCGGCGGCGTGACCGGCGCAGGCACGGATCTGATTGTCGCCGCGCTGCGCGCCTCCGGTGCGGGCATCATGCAGGCGACCTTCGGCCAGGGCATCGTGTCCGACCCGATCGACAAGCTCGTCTCGTTCCTGGTTGTCTGGCTGATCGTGCTGGCACTGCCCGTGCGGTTCAAGGCGCGCTTCCCGCAGGCCGACAAGCTGCCCGGCGCCACCACCGTCGCATCGACCTGGGACGCCTGAGCCGGCTAACACTGAGAGATGACCAACGCCTTCAGCCTGTATGCCGCACGGGGGAGCGGCCTGCACCGGCTCAACCCGCTCACGACGCTGGCCCTGGTCGGCTTCTGCATCGTCGCGGGGCTGGCACTGCCGGGGCCGTGGGGACCGTATGCGGTGTTCCTGCTGGTGCTCCTGCCGCTGGCCGCGTGGGGCCAGGTGCTGCCTGACCTGCTGCGCGGTGCGCTGAAGATCGCGTTGCCCTTCGCCATCTCCGTATTCCTGATCCAGGGGCTGTTCTGGACGGGCGGCACGCCGGTCGTCAGCCTCGGCCCGCTCTCGCTCAAGCGCGAGGGGCTGCTGTTTGCGGTGCAGAGCACGGGCCGCATTCTCGCGGTCATCGGCAGCTTCCTGCTGCTCGCGCTGACCACGCGGCCCGACGCGCTCATGCGCACCCTCGACCAGCACGGCCTGCCGAAGGCGCTGACCTACGTCGTGCTCGCCACCATCCAGATTGCACCGCGTTTCCAGGCCAAGGCCAACACCATCCTCGACGCGCAGCGGTCACGCGGGCTGGAGACCGAGGGCAGCGTGCGCCAGCGGATTCGCGCGCTCCTGCCGCTGGTCATCCCCCTGGTGCTCGGCAGCCTGATCGACATCGAAGAGCGGGCCATGTCGCTGGATGCGCGCGCCTTCTCCCGCACCGGCGAAAAGACCAGCCTGCTCGTCCTGCCCGACTCCGCCGCGCAGCGCCTCGCGCGCTGGATGCTGCTCCTGGGCATGATTGCCGCGATCGCCGGCGCGATTGCCGTGCGGGTCTGGTGGCGCCGATGACATCCCAGCCGGCGATGATCTCGCTGCAGGACCTGACGTACACCTACCCCGCCACCGACCGGCCCGCGCTGGACGGCATCACCCTCGACATCCCCGCAGGGCAGTTCTGCGCGGTCGTCGGGCGGAACGGCGCAGGTAAGTCCACGCTCTGCTACACGGTTGCAGGCTTCGTGCCCCACTTCTATCATGGCACGCTGGCGGGTGGGCTGCACGTGGCGGGTGTCGACGTGCCCGCCGCCTCGCTGGCCGCGCTGGCCGGCCGGGTGGGGCTGGTGTTCGCCAACCCGTTCAACCAGATCACCGGCGCACGCTTCACCGTGCGGGAGGAAGTGGCGTTTGGGCTGGAGAACCTGGGCGTGCCGCGCGAGGAGATGCCCGCGCGCATCGACGAGGTGCTGGTGCTGGCCGGGCTGGACGGGCTGGCCGACCGCTCGCCCTATGCGCTCTCCGGCGGGCAGCAGCAGCGGCTTGCCATCGCGTCGGTCATCGTCATGCGGCCGCAGGTTCTCGTGCTGGACGAACCTACGTCGCAGCTCGACCCGGTCGGCACGCGCGAGGTGTTCGAGACGCTGCACAAGCTGGCGCGCACCGGCAGCGCGGCCGCGCAGACGACGGTCGTGCTGGCCGAGCACAAGCTGGAGTGGATTGCCGTCTATGCCGACCGCGTCATCGTGCTGGAAAGGGGCCGCATCGTGGCTGACGGTCCCCCGGCGGACGTGCTGGCCGACCCTGCGCTGGCCGGCTATGGGCTGACGCCGACGCGCTATACCGAGGCCGCACGGCTCGCCGCCGGCCGCGGCCTTACCTCCGCAGACCGCCCTCTGCCCGTGACGCTGGAGCAGGCGGTGGCGTATTTTGGGGATAAGTCAGGTTCGTGAAAGGGCACTAAAGTGCCTACTACGAACCATCGGATCGAGCAAGTTCGTAGTAGACGCTTGAGCGCCTTGCGATTGGATTCCATGGACATAACAATCACCGGCCTCTCCTTCACCTACCCGTCCGGCGTCGAAGCGCTGCGGGGCATCAACCTGCACATCCCTGCGGGCGATGCCGTCGCGATCCTGGGCGAGAACGGCGCGGGCAAGACCACCCTCGTCAAGCATCTGAACGGGCTGCTGCGGCCCGGCGCGGGGCAGGTGACCGTGGGCGACTGGAACACGCGCGAGCATACCGTCGCGCAGCTGGCGCGGCGCGTGGGGTACGTCTTCCAGAATCCCGACGACCAGCTCTTCGAGCGCACGGTCATCGGCGAAGTCGCGTTCGGGCCGAAGAACCTCGGCCTCAGCGCGGAGGAGGCCCGCGGGGCCGCGCTGGAAGCGTTGGGTCGCGTAGGGTTGGAGCGCGCTGCGGAGCGCCATCCGTACGACCTGCACCTGTCGCAGCGCAAGCTGCTGGCACTCGCGGCCATCCTCGCCATGCGCACGCCGGTCGTCGTGCTGGACGAGCCGACCACCGGGCAGGATGCCGCAGGCATCGCGCGCATCTCGGCCATCGTGGATGACCTGAAGACGGAAGGCCGCACGGTCATCACCATCTCGCACGACGTCGACTTCGCCGCGGAGCACTTCACCCGCGTCGTCATCATGGCGGACGGGCAGGTGCAGGCCGACGGGCCTGCCGCCGATACGCTCAGCCGGGCCGACGTCCTGCGCTTCGCCCAGGTGGAGCCGCCGCAGCTCGTCCGGCTGGCCGCCGCGCTCGGCCTGCCCGCCGCGCCGCTGAACGCGGAAGCGTTTGTACGGAATTACGAATTACGAATGAAGAATTAGGAATGCCGATTTCCCAACTCGTAATTCGTAATTCGTAATTCTCA
>CAZTMA010000087.1:0-22156 GCA_964614645.1 uncultured Anaerolineales bacterium | reverse complement strand
AACTCGCGGACCGTCGTCCACACGCGGTCGAACATCTCTGCGGTCAGACGGCCCGTCTGCGTGTTCTGGCGAGATGGGTGATAGGAGGTGACGACGGTCGGCAGTCGCGCTGCGTCGGTCCCTGCGCCGAGCGGCACGACCCCCGCATGCGCGAACCGCGGCAGCAGCGCGGCCCGGCCCGCGAACCCCGGCTGCCCTTCGTACACGCGCAGCACTGCGTCGTACCCGATGCGGCCGAGCGCGACGATGACCTCCAGGCGGTCGAGCAGCGCAATCTCCTCGACCAGGTACGGCCGGCAGGTGTTCAGCTCTTCGGGGGTCGGCTTGTTGTCCGGCGGCGCACAGCGGGCTGCGGCCGCGATGTATACGTCGGTCAGCGCCAGCCCGTCGTCCCGATGCCGCGATACCGGCTGGTTGGCGAAGCCCGCCCGGTACAGCGCGGCGTACAGGAAGTCTCCCGAGCTGTCGCCGGTAAAGACGCGACCGGTCCGGTTGCCGCCGTGCGCTGCGGGTGCCAGGCCTACGATCAGCACGCGCGCGGCATGGTCTCCGAACCCCGGCACGGGCCGGCCCCAGTATTCCTCGTCACGATATGCGCGCCGCTTGACCTGCGCGGTCTCTTCGCGCCACGCCACCAGGCGCGGACATAGACGACAGGCCACGATGCGCGCTTCTACACTATGCCATGCTTCTGTGTTCATGCTATAATTAAAACACAGATTACCTTTCCTCGGGCAATCAGCCATCACTCGCTCCCAAAGTCAGGATAATCCGTTACCTGCATCTCAACCCGGGGGTAATGCGTAGAACCAGATGTGGCGTTGTGGCCTGTCGCTGTGCCCGCGCAGACCACCAGTCTTAAATCCATCAAAATAGCTTATACAATCTATTGACAAACCTGCAATATCGTGCTATATTGACCGCACACTGCGGAATGCAGGAAGCTGAGCCGCAACCGCGGCCGGTCAAAGGGAGCAACTCGGATGAATGCAGCAATGACTTCGTGGGAACACCATCTGGCCACGCTGGCCCAGCAGGAACCGGAAAGCGATGCGGCAATTTCTGTCGCCGAGCCGGAGCGGGAGCTGCTGGCACGCGCATACGATTACTGCGATGGGATTGCCAACAACAGCGGCCGCACCTTTTACCTGGCCTCCCGGCTGCTGCCCGAGGAGAAGCGTCGCGCGGTCCGGGCACTCTATGCCTTCTGTCGCGTCACAGACGACCTGATTGACCGGTCGGCGGGCGACCTGGAAGAGGGCCTGGCCGCATGGCGCAGTTGCACGATGACGTTCCCGCCCCCGTGCGATAATCCGGTCGCAGTGGCCTGGGCTGACACGCGCATCCGCTATCGCATTCCCGCGCGGTATGCCGAGCAGCTTGTGCATGGCGTGGCAGCCGACTTGCAGAAGAAACGATATGCGAGTTTCGAGGAGCTGACCGTTTACTGCTACGGCGTGGCATCCACCGTGGGCTTGATGTCCATGCACATCGTCGGCTACTCGGGGCGGGAGGCCATCCCGTATGCCATCAAGCTCGGCGTGGCGATGCAACTCACCAACATCCTGCGCGATGTGCCCGAGGACTATGCCGCGGGACGCATCTACCTGCCGCAGGATGAGCTGGCCGCGTTCGGACTCAGCGACAAAGACATCGCTGCGGGCTGCAACGACGAGCGCTGGCAGCGGTTCATGCAGTTCCAGATTGCGCGCAACCGCCAGCTTTATGCGGAGGCGCTGCCGGGCGTCGCAGAGCTCCTTCCGGCGGGTCGCTATGCGGTTGCCGCTGCAGCGGAGTTGTATCGCGCGCTGCTCGACGACATCGAGCAGCACGACTATGATGTCTTCCGACATCGGGCCCATCTCAGCACATTCGGCAAGCTGCGCCGGCTGCCTGCGGCCTGGCTGCGCGCCCATCGCGGCGAGTACGCAGATTTGCAGGTCGAGTCTTTCGGTGGGTTGGGTGGCGAGATGACAGGTCAGTTGACCCATTCTTCGGTGCGATGAGCGTTTCTGAATCGGCAGGGATGTCAATGTCAAAGCTTGGAGTCGCGGCTTTAGCCGGTTAGGCTGGTTGCGCATGTACACTCGGAAACCGACCAGGGCCACGACTCCACTTACATATAATGAGGTGGACAGATGCGAGTGATCATCACGGGTGGAACGGGATTCATCGGCCGGAATCTGGCGACGGATCTGGCCGGCGCAGGTCATGAGGTCATCCTGTTGAGCCGCAACCCGGCACAGGCACGCGGTCTGCCCGCGGGGGTACGCGCAGAGCGATGGGATAGCCGCAGCGCGGAGGGTTGGGGACCGCTGGCCGACGGTGCGGGCGCAATCGTCAACCTGGCCGGGGAGAACCTCGCCGGCAGCGGCTTCCTGCCGAGCCGGTGGACGCCGGAACGCAAGGCGCTGATCCGCCAGAGCCGCGTGGATGCCGGCCGCGCGGTGGTCGAGGCGGTAGATGCCGCGCGGGTCAAGCCGCGCGTGGTCATCCAGTCGTCGGGCATCGGGCACTACGGTTCCCGCAAGGACAAATTACTAACCGAGGCTGACCCTCCCGGGGACGACTTCCTGGCCCGGCTGACCATAGATTGGGAGCAGAGCACTGCGGCAGTCGCCGCGCAGGGCGTCCGCCACGTCAGCATCCGCTCCGCAGTCGTGCTCAGCCCCGAAGAAGGCGCGCTGCAGCGGTTGATTCTGCCGGCGAAGCTGTTCGCCGGGGGCCCGATGGGCAGCGGCAGGCAGGGCTTTGCCTGGATCCATCCCGTTGACGAGACGGCCGCGATCCGCTTCCTCATCGAGCACGACGCAGCGTCCGGCCCGTTCAACCTCGTAGCGCCTGATGCGACAACTTATGCCGAATTTGCGCGGACGCTGGCCCGCGTCATGGGCCGCCCATACTGGTTCCCTGTGCCAGGCTTTGCGCTGCGCGCCTTCCTCGGCGAGGTTGCCAGCGTCGTCCTGGAAGGCCAACGCGCCGCGCCGCAGAAGTTGCTCGACCTCGGCTTCACGTTCCGCTTCCCGACCGCTGAAGCCGCGCTGCGCGACCTGCTCCGCTGAGTCACTCGTTACTCATTGCTCTTTACTCATTACCCGTCAGAAGTGAGACCCAATCCCATGAAATTCGAGCACCGCTTTCGCGTCAAGGCCTCGCTGGACCAGGTCGCGCAGTTTCACAGCCGGTCGGCCAGCATGCCGGCCATCACCCCGCCGCCGATGATCGTGCGCGTCCACGCCGCGCCGGAACAACTCAAGAGCGGCGACGAGATGGACTTCACCCTGTGGGCCGGGCCGCTGCCCCTCCGTTGGGTCGCGCGCATCGAGAACGCCGGCAAGAACGGCTTCACCGACCGCCAGGTGCGCGGACCGTTCGCGTCGTGGGTCCACCGGCACAACTTCCGCAAGGTGGCACCCGAACTGACGGAGGTCTACGACCACGTAGAGGCGACAGTCAAGCGACACCCCTTCTGGGGTCCGGTCGGCTGGCTGATGTGGCTCGGTATGCCGGTCCTGTTCCGGTTCCGCGGCAGCCGGACGCGGCGGCTCCTGGAGAAGGATTGAAGATTGCAGACTGAAGATTGAAGGGGTGGGGAGTTGAGTGGGCGGGTGGTAGTGATCGGTGCAGGTGTCGGCGGGCTGACCGCAGCGGCCCGGCTCGCGCAGCGCGGGCTCAACGTGACAGTGCTCGAGGCGCACGTCTACGCGGGCGGCTGTGCCGGGACGTTCTACCACCAAGGCTACCGCTTCGATGCCGGCGCCACGCTCGCCGCGGGATTTGAGCCCGGTGGGGGTATGACGCGGTTGGGCGCGGCGCTAGGCATTACCTGGCCCGTTACACCTGCCGAGGTTGCGATGCAGGTCCACCTGCCCGACGGCGCGACCGTCACCCGCTGGACTGACCCGCAGCGCTGGGCCGAGACCCGGTTGGCAGATTTCGGTCGCGCAGCCGAGCGCTTCTGGCGCTGGCAGGAGGCCACCGCAGACCGGCTATGGGAGCTGGCGCTCCGCCGCGTCCCGTGGCCGCCCCAGAGCCCAGGAGATGCCGCCGCGCTGCTCGAAGCCGGTGCGCGCGCAGCGCTGGCGCAGCCCTGGCGCGCACCGGGGCTTGCTGCGGATGCACTTCGTCCTGTCGCTGCTCACTTGCGTGACGCGCCATCCCGCCTGCGCCAGTATGTGGACGGACAACTGCTCATCGCGGCACAAGCGCCATCCGCCCAGGCCAACGCGCTGTACGGCGCGGCCGCGCTGGACATGCCGCGGCGTGGGGTCGCGCACGTCCATGGGGGCATCGGACGTCTCGCCGCGGCCCTCGTGGACGCGGTGCGCCACGCAGGCGGCGAGGTGCGCTTCCGCCAGCGCGTCAAAAAAGTCCGCCCCCAGCCGGGCCACGGATACATCATCCGCACGGACAAGGGCGCAGAGTTCACCGCCGATCAGGTCATCTTCAACTTGCCTCCGTGGGATGCCGCGGCCCTGCTCGGAGAGGATGCGCCGCCGCGCATGGCGCACGCACGGCTGCCTGCGGACGGCTGGGGCGCGTTCATGCTGTACGTCGGGCTGTATGCGTCCGGCATCCCCGCCAACACGCCGCTGCACCACCAGGTGCTCCTGCGCGAGCCGCTCGGGGAGGGCAACAGCGTCTTCCTCTCGCTGAGCCTGCCAGAGGATGCAGGCGCCGGTCCGCACAGCCGCGCGCCGGAAGGCCACCGCGCACTCACGCTCAGCACACACACCGATCTGAGTCCGTGGTGGCGCCTGTTCGAGACGGATCGACCGGCCTACGAGGCGCGCAAGGCAGAATATACCGACCGCGTGCTGGCAACCGCGGAGACTGCGCTGCCCGGCCTGCGCGGGGCCGCGCGTCTGGTCCTGCCCGGCACACCGGTAACCTTCCAGCGATTCACGAGCCGGAGCCGCGGGTGGGTGGGCGGCTTCCCGCAGACCTCGCTGCTGCGCGCGTGGGGGCCGCGTCAGGGCCGCGGCCTGTGGCTGGTGGGCGACACCATCTTCCCCGGCCAGTCGGTACTGGCAACCGCGCTCGGCGGCGCGCGCATCGCGGATGCCCTCGTCCGCAGCCGGGTTTCCGGATAGGCACCTATTCGCACGGCAGTGGTAGAATGCCTGTGACGACTTTCGCAGGAGGGTATGAGCCATGAAGGTGGGTATTGTCGGCAGCGGACAGGTCGGCGGCACAGCCGCCTATGCGATGGTGATGCGAGGCGTGGGCCGAGAGATTGTAATGGTGGATGTCAGCCGGGAGCGCGCCCAGGCCCAAGCCGAGGACATCTCCCACGCGGTGCCTTTCTTACACGACCCGCTGGACGTGCAAGCAGGCGACTATGCAGACCTCAAGGGCTGCCGCGCGGTGGTCATTGCGGCCGGGGTCGGCCGCCAGCCGGGTGAGACGCGGCTGCAGTTGCTCCAGCGCAACGCGGCGGTATTCCGCGAGGTCGTGCCACAGGTGCTGAAACATGCCGGAGATGCGGTCCTGGTGCTGGCGACGAACCCAGTGGATGTCACCACGCATCTGACCGCGGCCATTGCGGCAGAGCACGGCATCCCCAGCAGCCGGGTCATCGGCTCCGGCACGACGCTTGACACAGCCAGGTTCCGCACGCTGCTGGCCGACCATTTGGGTGTAGACCCACATCACGTCCACTGCTACGTGCTGGGCGAGCACGGCGATTCGCAGGTGCTGACCTGGTCGCTGGCGACCGTCGGCGGCGCGAGCTTACGCGAGTTCTGCGATCTGCGCGGGATCACGCTGGACGAGGGCGTGATACAGGACATCGACCAGCGGGTGCGCTTCGCGGGCCGCTCCATCATTGCGGGCAAAGGTGCGACGTATTACGGCATCGGCAGTGCACTTGCCAGTATCGTGGACGTGATTTTGCGCAACGAGCGCGCGATTATGACCGTCTGCACGCCCCTGGCCGAAGTCGCGGGCGTACAAGATGTAACGGTCTCGCTGCCACTGTTGCTTGGCGGCAGTGGCGTGATTGCCAGCCTGCCCGTCAAGCTGGACGAGCGGGAGACTGCGGCTCTGCACGCCGGCGCTGCGGCCGTCCGCGAGGCAATTGACAGCCTGGGGTTGTAAGTTCATGGGTTCGTAGTCGGCGCTTGAGCGTCGTTCGGGGGGCTGAAGCCCCTACTACAAACCTTGGAGAGAATGGGTACCAAAATGCAGGATGAGCGAATCGAGTTGGGCCGGACAGGCCTGCACGTGCCCCCGTTGGGGCTGGGCACGTGGCAGTGGGGCGACACCATGATGTGGAACTACGGCCAAGGCTATGCGGAGGCGGAGATCAAGGACGCGTTCGATGCCAGCCTGGCCGCAGGCGTGAACCTGTTTGACACTGCAGAGATGTATGGTAAGGGCCAATCCGAGCGGTTTCTGGGTGGATTCGTCAAGAACCTGGTCGCGGCCGGCGGGGAACGACCCATCATTGCCACGAAATACATGCCCTATCCTTGGCGACTGACGAAGGGACGGCTCATCACGGCCCTGCGCGACAGCCTGAACCGGCTGGGCCTGGCGCAGGTAGACCTCTACCAAATTCACTGGCCCCTCCCACCGCGATCCGTGACGACCTGGGCCGACGCGCTGGCGGATGCCGTCGAAGCCGGACTGACGCGCGCTGTAGGCGTCAGCAACTACAGCGTTGACCAGATGCGCCGCGCACATGAGACTCTGGCGAAGCGCGGCGTGCCCCTGGCGAGCAACCAGGTACAATACAGCCTGCTCTACCGCCGGCCGGAGCATAACGGGCTGCTCGAGGCGTGCCAGGAGCTCGGCATCACGTTGATTGCCTACAGCCCGTTGGCGAAGGGCCTGCTCACTGGCAAGTATGCGCCCGGCAACCGGCCCGCAGGGCTGCGCGGCCGGCGCTACAACGACGAAGTGCTGGGGAAGCTCGGCACACTGGGCGGGTTGCTGCGGGACACCGGGCAGGCGCACGGCAAGACTCCCGGCCAGGTCAGCCTCAACTGGCTCATCTGCAAGGGGGCGCTGCCGATTCCTGGGGCAAAGAACGCGCGGCAGGCCGCCGAGAATGCTGGTGCGTTAGGATGGCGGCTGAGCGACGATGAGGTGGCCGCGCTGGAACAGGCGGCGGATGCAACAGGGGTGACGGCGTAGCGATGGGCATGTTGCAGAATCGGGTTATCGTCATTACGGGCGGCAGCCGGGGCTTCGGACTGGCGAGCGCGCGGGCATGTGCTTCAGAGGGCGCTTCAGTAGTGCTGGCGGCGCGGGATGAGGCAACCGTGGCACAGGCCGCGGCCACGCTCCAGGACGAAGGGCTGCAGGTGCTCGGTACAACCTGCGACGTCAGCGATATCGCGCAGGTGGAGGCGCTCGCACAGTTCGCCGTGGAGCACTTCAAACGCTTCGACGCCTGGGTCAATAACGCGGGCTACGCCGCGCCGTATGGCCCCATCGCGCATGTTGCGCCGTCCGCGTTCACGCGTGTGGTGCAGACGAACATCACCGGCACGTACAATGGCTCCATGGTCGCGCTGCGCTATTTCCTGCCCGTACGCCGCGGCAAACTCATTAACATCCTCGGTCGCGGGTCCGGCGGCGAGGCATCACCCAACCAGGCGGCCTATGCCGCCAGCAAGGCGTGGGCCGCCAGCTTCACGCGGTCGCTTGCGAAGGACTACCGGGATTCCGGTGTCGGCATCCACTCTTACAACCCGGGCATGATGACCACCGATTTCCTGACCGACCTGGTCGCGGTCGCCGGATTCGAGGGCCGGCTGATACGCTCCATGCCCACGGTCATTCGAATGTGGGCTAAGCCGCCGGAAGTTCCTGCGCAGCGGGTGGCCTGGCTGGCCTCTGCCGAAACCGACGGTAAGACCGGGCTGGAACTGCGGGAGATGAACGCGCTGAACATGGCCGCGGGCGCAGTCCGCGAAGGCTGGGCGCGCCTGACCCGGCGCCGGCCGGCTGGCCCCGAGGTTAAAGTCACGTTGGTGCCGGCTGTGCTGCCGCTGCCGCCGCGCCACGGCGCCCCCGTGGGCGAAAAGTGGGAACGGGAGCCATGACGTACTTCGGCTTCCTCATCCGTTTCGTCGGTATCCCGCTGCTGATCCTGGCCGTGCTGACCTGGCTGGATGCGCGCCGTGGCCGGCGACTGCCGCCCTCGCTCAGCCAGCTTCCCGGCTGGCTGCTGATCGTTGCGCACATCATCGTGGCCGTGCTCTGGACGACCCCCTGGGACAACTACCTGGTCGCGACCGGCGTCTGGTATTACGATCCCGCGCTGGTCACCGGCATCACGCTCGGTTGGGTGCCCATCGAGGAATACACCTTCTTTGTCGTCCAGACCGCGCTGACCGGCTTGTGGGTCTTGTGGCTCGGCCGGCATCTGCGCCCGGCGCCGCTGCCCGCCCCGAAGCGGCCCCGGCTCAATCTCCTCGCAGCGGGCGTCACCGCCGTCATCTGGCTCGCTGCGGTCGTCATGTTCTTCACGCGCTGGCAGCCCGGCACCTACCTGGCGCTGGCCGCGGGTTGGCTGTTGTTCCCGGTCATCCCCCAGATGTTGCTCGGCGCGGACATGCTCTGGCATCAGCGACACGTCGTGCTGCCGGGCATCCTCGGGCCGTGGCTCTACCTGTCCGCAGCCGACTTCATCGCCATCGACGCGGGCACCTGGACGATCGCGCCTGCCCAGTCGACTGGCGTGATGATCGGCGGTGTGCTGCCCATCGAAGAGGTCATCTTCTTCCTGCTCACCAACATGCTGATCGTATTCGGGATGGTGCTCTTCCTGAGCACCGATAATGCCACTGTCAAACGGTTCGTCCAGCGGACAGTCACCGCCGGGGCCGATCTCTAGGTTCAAGAGGTTTTCATGCGTCGCAGTCGGTTGTTGAGCATCTTTTTGGTCGTCTTCATTGACTTACTGGGCTTTGGCCTGATCCTGCCCCTGCTGCCCTACTATGCCGGTGCGTATGGGGCCAGCCAGATCATTATCGGTGGGCTGGCCGGGGCCTACGCGGCCGCGCAGTTCATCGGCGCGCCCCTGCTCGGCCGCTTGTCCGACCGGTTTGGCCGGCGGCCCATCCTGGTGGTCAGCATCGCGGGCACCGCGCTGAGCTTCATCATCCTCGGCCTGGCCGAGCCGCTGGGTAAGGCACTGGCAGGCATTCCGCTCGCCCAGGCGAGTGGCGAGCAGTTTATCGCCCTCCAGAACGCGACGGTGATCGGCGTGATGTTCTTCTCGCGGCTGCTCGGCGGCCTGACCGGCGGCAATATCACCGTGGCGCAGGCATACATCGCGGATGTGACCGACGCGGAAAACCGGGCCAAGGGATTGGGCCTGATCGGCGCAGCCTTCGGCCTCGGCTTCATCCTGGGGCCGGTGGCGGGCGGCGCGCTCAGCGCATTCGGTTACGACGTGCCATCCTTTGCGGCGGCCGGATTGGCGTTTCTCAACCTGGTGGCCGTCATCTTCTTCCTGCCCGAATCGCTGACACCGGAGCGCCGCGAGGAGCTGATGACCGAACGCCGGTCGCTGATCAGCCTCGGCGCGATGTGGGAGGCGCTCAACAAGCCGCGGGTCGGTCCGCTGCTCAACATCCGCCTCTTTTACGCGCTGGCCGCGGCCATCTTCCAGACGATCTTCACCCAGTGGGCGGTGGTGCGACTCGGCCTTACCTCGCAGGCGACGGGCTGGCTGCTCGGCTATGTGGGTCTGCTATCGATCATCGTGCAGGGCGGCTTGATCGGCCCGCTGACCAAGCGCTTTCCGGAGTACCAGTTGATATTCTGGAGCACCGGAATTATGGCCGTGTCGCTGCTGGCGTGGGGCCTGACGCCCAACCTGCCCGTGCTGCTTGTCGTGATGGCCCCGATTGCCTTTGCGACAGGTGTGCTCAACACCGTCATCAACGCAGCCATCACGCGCTCCGTGCAGCCGCACGAAATCGGCGGCGCGCTCGGCATCGCCGGTTCGCTAGAGAGCCTCTCGCGCATCGTCTCGCCGCTCTTGGGCAGCGCATTGCTCGGTGCGGTCGGTGCGTGGGCGCCGGGCGTCGCGGCCAGCCTGATCATGGCATGGGTGGTGTTCTATTCGTGGCGGCGCCTGATCGTGCGGCCCGACGCGCCGCTGGTCATGAGCGCAACCCGGTCAGTGCCGCAGAGTCACAAGTGATCTCCAGAGGCGCAGAAACGAGATTATACATACTATTGACAAACTATCTACAGTATGATATACTTTCAGGGAGAACGTCGACATGAAAGGAGTCCCTGAATGGCGAAGAAGATGATGGGCGCCGTGCGCTACGAGCACCGGGCCAACAGCATGGCCGACATTCCAGCAAACAAGATGCTGCTGGCCGTAGTTGACGAACTAAATCGGGGAAAGGTCGATGCCTAACTGGCGGGCCATCTGGCAGCCGGAGCTGTATCACGGCCTCGGCAAGCGCCCGCCCTTCTTCGAAGGGTGGTACTTCAAGTTGGTGGACGCCGGCGAGTCGCATCGTTATGCGGTGATACCCGGCGTCTTCCTCGGTACGGAGCCGGGCAGCTCGCACTGCTTCGTGCAGACGCTCGACGGTGCAACCGGGCAGGCAACCTATCATCGCTATCCGTATGAGTCCTTCCGGGCGGCCACAGACGCGTTCGATATCTGGGTCGGGCCGAACAACTTCCGCGCCACGGCCTCCTGCTCGACATCGACGCACCCGAACGCCGCATGCGCGGCGCGCTGCGCTTCGCCGGTCGCACCCCGTGGCCCGTCACGCTGGCTGCGCCGGGCATTATGGGCTGGTACGCGTACGCGCCCTTTATGGAGTGTTATCATGGCGTCGTCAGTCTCGACCACGCCATCGACGGCTCCCTGGAGGTGGATGGCCACCTGCTCAACTTCGGTGGCGGCCGCGGCTACATCGAAAAGGACTGGGGCCAGGCGTTCCCGCAGGCGTGGGTCTGGATACAGACCAATCATTTCGATACGCCCGGCACCTCTCTGACGGCCTCAGTTGCGGTCATCCCGTGGCGCGGCAACCAGTTTGACGGCTATATCGCGGGCCTGTGGCATGGCGGACGGCTCTACCGTTTTGCGACCTACACGGGCGCGCAGCTCCAACGCTTCGAGGTGGACGACGATCGGGTTGTGCTACATCTTGCAGATCGCCCCGACCGCGCCGGCGGTTATCGCCTGGAAATCACCGCGCGGCGCAGCCTGGCCGGGCTGCTGCATTCGCCGGAACGCACCGCCATGCTCCAGCGCGTGCTGGAGAGCCTGACGGCCACGATCCACATCCGGCTGGTTGCCCAGGGGGCACCTGAGCAGGTCGTTTTCGAGGGCACGGGCCGCCACGCCGGGCTGGAGGTCGTCGGCCCGGTAGACGAGATTGCTGCGCGGCTGCGATACAAGGGCGCTTAAGAGATGCACACTGCAGGACACGCGCCGGGGCGCATTGCGCTGTTGGGTTCGGGCGAGACCTCGCTGGCTGGGGGCCGCGTCTTCGAGGCGCTGGCGCGCGTCCTCCCGACGCCGCTGCGCGTCGCGGTGCTGGAGACCCCGGCCGGCTTCGAGCTCAACTCCGCGCGCGTGGCCGGCCGGGTGGCCGATTTCCTCCAGGCTCGCCTGCAAAACTACCGGCCTGCCGTTACGGTCGTCCCCGCGCGGCAGCGCGGCACGCCGTTCAGCCCAGATGATCCGGACATCACTGACCCGCTGCTGCGGGCCGACCTGCTTTTCCTGGGCCCGGGCAGCCCCACTTATGCCGTCCGGCAGTTGACCGGCAGCCTCGCCTGGCACCGCACGATCGCACGGCAGCGGGCGGGCGCTTCGCTGGTGCTGGCGAGCGCAGCCGTGGTCTCCGCCAGCGCCTTCGCGCTGCCGGTCTACGAGATTTACAAGGCGGGCCATGAGTTACACTGGCAGCCCGGGTTGGACTTGTTCGGGCCGTATGGGCTGAGGCTGGTGTTCGTGCCCCACTGGAACAACACCGAGGGCGGCGCGGAGCTGGACACGAGCTGCTGTTTTATGGGCCGGTCGCGCTTCGAAAACCTGCACGCGATGCTGCCGCCGGACGTGACGGTGGTGGGCATCGACGAGCACACCGCACTCTACATCGACCTGGCAGACGGCTCCGCTGAGGTCATGGGCGCGGGCGGCGTCACGGTGCTGCGGCCCGAGGGAACGCGCATCATCGCGGCAGGCGGCTGTTCGCTGGCCGAGTTCGGATCGTTTGCCTGGCCTGCGCCGGAGACCGGCCTGCCTGCCGATGTGTGGGCCGAGGCGCTCGCCGTGCACGAGGCCGATGCGCACACCGATCAACCCCCGCCTGAGGTGGAGGCGCTGGTCGCGCAGCGGGAGGCGGCCCGCGGCCGCCGCGATTGGGCGGAGGCCGACCGCCTCCGCGCGCAGGCTGCCGCGCTGGGCTGGGAAGTGCGCGATACACCGGCAGGGCCGCAGATTGCGCCGCTGACCGCGAAGCGAGACGGATAGTGCTCTGGGATTTCCAGGACCTCCTTGCGCGGCGGCTGCTGCTTTGGTCCGCGCTGAGCATCACAGCAGGCCTGCTGTTGTTGGCCTTCGGCGATACGTTCTGGCGCGGCTTTGGCATCCAGGCAGCGGCCTGGGGCGTCATCGACGCAGCGATCGCTTACTTCGGGCAGCGCAGCGCCGCCCGCCAGCGCGCCGCCAGCCGCGGGGATAGGGAGGTGATCGGTCGCGCAGCGGCCAAGCTGCGCCGTCTGCTGTGGATCAATACCGGGCTGGACGTGCTGTACGTGGCCGGGGGCGTGCTCCTGGTGAATACTTTGGGGCGCACGGACCTTTTCGCCGCGGGCAACGGCTGGGGCGTCATCCTCCAGGGCGGCTTCCTGCTGATCTTCGACCTGCTTCACGCGCTGATCGTGCCCCATGGCGCGCCGGACGCGGCGGTCCACCAGGCTTTCAGCGCCGCGTTCGCCGGACCGGAGCACAGGCCGTTCCGGCTGGCGGGCGGTCCGCAGACCGCGCTGCTCGTCCACGGTTTCGCGGGCACGCCGGACGAATTGCGCGGACTCGCCGAGTCGCTGCACCTGACCGGCTGGACGGTCAGCGTGCCGCTGCTGCCGGGCTTTGGCGCAGATATTGCCACACTGCCCGAGCGCGAGCATGCCGAGTGGCAGGCGGCCGTCACGGCTGCGGCCTGCGAGCTGGCAGGCGATGGCCGCGGCCCGGACCTCCTTGTGGGCTATTCACTGGGCGCGGCGCTGTCTGTCGCCGCAGCCAACACCTTGCGGCCCGCGGGCCTCGTGCTGTTGGCGCCGTTTCACTGGCCGGAACCGTGGTGGCTGCGCCCCGCGGAGTTCTTCGTGCGGCCCTTCCTGCCGCCGGGCTTCCGGCCCCTGCGCAAGGCCGACTTCAATGACCCGCGGCTGCGCTCGGGCATCCGCGGGTTCATGCCCGATGTAGACTTGGATGACCCGCAGGTGCAGGCCACCATGCGCGACTTCCGCGTGCCGCTCTCGCTGATCGACCAGGTGCGTGCAGCCGGGCGGCGCATGTTGGCAGCCGCACCGCAGGTCATGGCGCCAGCGCTGGTCATCCAGGGCAGCCGTGACAGCGTGGCCCGACCCGCAGGCGCGCGCAAGCTCCTGGCGCGGTTGCCACGCGGGACTCGCTACCTGGAAGTCGACGGTGAGCACGACCTGATGCGGCCGGGCAACCCCGCGTGGCCCGACGTCGAGCGGGCGCTGCTCGACTTTGCAGCCGAATTGACCGAAAAGCAAGCAGGAACCTGATGATCGATTCTGACACCCGGCCTGATAGCACCGGACGCAAACTGTCGCATGCTGTACGGAAGGCAATTGCGGCGCACATATCCCCTGCAGACTGGCACGGGAACGCCAGCAAGCTGCTCGTCGCCTGGGTCGCGGGGATGCTTGCCATGCCCATCGGCGAGTGGATCGTGGGCCGCGGCGGGCTGATCGCCGGCGTCATCCTGACCGTGCTGCTGCAGGCCTGGCTGGCGACCTTCTTCCTCGTCCGGGCCGGGGGCCTGCGCCGCGCAGCCGCCATCGCGGGAACGGTCGCGGTCGTGGCCTGGGCATCGGAGGCGCTCGGCTCGCACACGGGCTTCCCCTTCGGCGCATACCATTACACCGACCGGCTCCAGCCGCAGTTGCTCGGGGTGCCGCTGCTCATCCCGCTGGCCTGGCTGATGATGCTGCCGCCCGCGTGGGCGGTCAGCCAGCGCATCACCGGCCGCGCGTCGGGGCCGCTGTTCGTGGCGGTCAGCGCACTCGCCTTCACCGCGTGGGATTTGTTTCTCGACCCACAGATGGTCCACTGGGGCCTGTGGGCGTGGGATCAGCCGGGGCAGTACTTCGGAATTCCGCTCGTGAACTACGCGGGATGGCTGGCCGTCTCCGCACTGATTACCGCGCTGGCACGGCCGCCTGCACTCCCCACGCGGCCCCTTCTGGTCATCTACACGCTGACCTGGCTCATCGAGACGGTTGGACTGGTCCTGTTCTGGGGGCTGTACGGCCCCGCACTCGCCGGTTTTGTGGGGATGGGGTTGTTTGTGGCGCTCGCGTGGCGATCGGGCCGGAGGAATAGGTGGCAGGTCTCTGGGCGGTCGTAGGGTTCTTTCTTGGCGCCATCCCGTTCTCGGTGTGGCTGGGGCGCCGCGTGCTGCACCGCGACCCGCGGCAGTATGGCGACGGCAACCCGGGCGGCACAAACGTCATCCGCGCGGGCAACCGTGGCCTCGGGGCACTCGTCATCTTCCTCGACATGCTCAAGGGCGCGCTTCCCGTGGCTCTGGCGCATTATGTCTTCCGGGTGGACGGCTGGTCGCTGCTGCCGGTCATCGTGGCGCCCATCCTCGGCCACGCGTTCTCGCCGTTCCTGCATTTCCGCGGGGGCAAGGCCGTCGCAGTCACCTTCGGCGCGTGGAGCAGCCTGACCGTGCCTTTCGGCCCGTTCGCGATGGCCCTGCCGCTCCTCGCCGCCAACAAAGTGCAGGGCAACCCGGGGTGGTCGGTGATGGCCGCGTGGCTGGTCTGGCTGGCCTTCCTGCTGCTGACCGGCGCGACGGGGCCGCTGATGGGCGCCTGGGCCGCGACCCTGCTCATCCTCGCCTGGACGCACCGCGCCGACCTGGTCCAGGCGCCCCGCCGGCGGACCACGCCGGACCAACAGGACGGCATATGATGGTGCTGCTCGCGCTCTTTGCGACGGCTGCGCTGCTCGGCATGACGGGCATTACGGCGGCCAACCTCGCACTCTTCCCGCGGCTCGCGCATCCGGTCTCCCGGCTGGAGCGGTGGCTGCTGGAAGAAAGCAAGCTGTACTTTCGCATGAAGCGGGGCTTCGACGCGCCCGCCATGGCCTCTCCGCTGGTCTCGGTGCTCGTCCCCGCGCGCAACGAAGCCGCGGTCATCAGCGGGACAGTGGCGCGGCTGCTGGCACAGGATTACCCCTGCTTCGAGCTGATCGTGCTGGATGACCACTCCACCGACGGCACAGGCGACCTGGCGCGCGCGGCCGGACACGGCGACGGACGGCTGCGCGTTATCTCTGGCGCTGACCTGCCACGCGGCTGGGCGGGCAAGAACTGGGCCTGTCACCAGTTGGCGCAGGCCGCGCGCGGCGACCTGCTCGTATTCACGGATGCCGACACGCTCTGGCTGCCCGGCGGCCTGTCCGCCGTCGTAGCCGAACAGGTGCGCACGAACGCGGACCTGCTGACAGTCTGGCCGACGCAGGTGACCGAGACCTGGCCGGAGCGCCTGGTCGTCCCGCTGATGGCACTGGTCGTCATCGGATATCTGCCCGTCTTCCTCACGCACTACGCGCCGTGGACCCCGTTCGCCGCGGCGACCGGGCAGTGTCTCGCCTTTCGGCGCGCCGCGTACGACGCGATCGGCGGGCACACTGCCGTCAAGGGCGAGGTACTGGAGGACGTCAAGTTCGCGCGGCGGATCAAGGCCGCGCACCTGCGGCTCCGCATGGCCGACGGCGACGGCCTGGTCGCATGCCGGATGTACACCGATTGGCCGTCGGTGCGCGACGGGTATGCCAAGAACATCCTGGCCGGCTATGGCAGCTCGCTCTTCTTCATGGGCATGGCAACCCTGTTTCACTGGCTCGTGTTCCTGTTGCCGCCCGCGTGGTTAACTCTGGGTACGGCGCAACGGATCAAAACGAATAAACGGATGAAGACTGTGGACGAACAAACCCAATCCGTTTATCCGGTGCGAACCGCAGGTTCGCCTCTATCCGTTGCACCGACGCCGACTCCAACACAACCTCCCCACCGCGCCTGGCCGTGGTGGCCGCTCGCGCTGACCGCGCTGGGCATCGGCGTGCGCGCGGTCACCGCACGGTTCACAGGCCAGCGCGGCCGCGATGCCCTGCTGATGCCTGTGTCTGCCGTGCTAATGACCATTATCTCCGCGCGCTCGGCGTGGTGGCAGGTGCGTTACGGCGGGCCTATGTGGAAGGGCCGCGTCATCAAGCAGACGCCGGAGGTGGAATCGTGAGCAAAGCGGCTGGTACGCCAGATACGCGCAAAGCGGTCGTCGTGGTCGGCGCGGGCATCGCGGGCCTGAGTGCGGCCATCCGGCTCGCAGCAGCCGGGTTACGCGTGACCGTACTCGAACAGAACGAGGCGGTCGGCGGCAAGATGCACGAGGTGCGCACGGCTGCGCCGGATGGGACAGGCAGCTTCCGCTGGGACACCGGCCCATCGGTCATCACCATGCGGCACGTGCTGGCGGACCTGTTTGCCGCGGCAGGCCGTCGCGTCGAGGACTACCTGACGCTTCGCCCGGTGGACCCGCTGACACGCTACTTCTATGATGATGGAACAGTGCTCGACGCCACGCGCGACTGGCCGCGGCTGGCCGAGCAGATTGCGTCCATCGATGCCCGCGATGTCGAGGGCTACGCCGCCTACCTCGCCTACGCCGCGCAACTGCACCGCATCACCGGGCCGCTATTCATCTATGGCGAGCGGCCGGGGCTGCACAGCCTGCGCGAGGCCGCGCCGGCCGATGCGCTCAAGATGGCGCCGTGGCTGCGCATGGATGCCTCCATCCGCCGCTATGTTCGCTCGCCCCACCTGCGCCAGCTCTTCGGCCGCTTTGCAACTTACATCGGCTCCAGCCCGTATCTCGCGCCGGCCACGCTCGGCGTCATCAGCCACGTCGAGCTGACGCAAGGCGTGTGGTATCCGCAGGGCGGCATCTACGCGATTGCCCGTGCGCTGGCGCGGCTGGCAGCCGAGCTGGGCGTCGAGATACGCACGAGCAGCCGGGTTGCACAGGTCGAGGTCAGGGAGGGCCGCGCGGCAGGCGTCACGCTGGTCACCGGTGAGTTCCTCCCCGCGGACGCGGTGCTGGCGAACGTGGACGTGGCAACGCTGTATGCGACGCTGCTCCCGCGCGACGCGATCTCCCCGCGCAAGGTCGACCGGCTGACCACTGCGCGCCACTCCTGCTCCGGCTTCATCCTGCTGTGGGGCATCCGCGGAGAGCACCCGCAGCTCGCCCATCACAACATCTTCTTCTGCCGCGACTATCCGCAGGAGTTCGCAGATATCTTCGACCTGGGCGTGCCGCCTGCAGAGCCGACGCTCTATCTGGCGATTACGTCGAAGACCGAGCGCGACGATGCGCCGGCCGGACACGAGAACTGGTACGTGCTGGTCAATGCGCCGCCGACCGGCCCCGCGTTCGACTGGATCTCGCAGGCAGGCGCATACCGCGAAGTCGTGCTGCGCCGGTTTGCGCAGTTCGGGCTGGACGTGCGCGACCAAATCGTGACCGAACAGGTCATCACGCCCGCGCACCTCGAGGCCCGGACGGGCGGGTGGCGCGGCGCGCTCTACGGAGAGTTGTTCGACAGCCCATGGGTGGCCTTCCGCCGGCCGACGAGCCGCGCGGGCGACATCCGGGCGCTCTACCTGGCAGGCGGCACGACCCATCCGGGCGGCGGTGTGCCGATGGTCATGCTTTCGGGCAAACTGGCCGCAGAGGCGGTCACCGCAGATTTGAGGAGCACATCATGAAGTCGGTTATTATCATCGGTTCCGGGATGGGCGGGCTGGCCGCGGCGCTGCGGCTACGCAAGATGGGATTCGATGTGACCGTGCTGGAAAAGCAGAAACGACCTGGCGGCCGCAGCAACGTCCTGCAGGAGCACGGCTTCCGCGTGGACATCGGGCCAACCATCCTCGTGATGAAGGACACCTTCGAGGAAACCTACCGCGCAGTCGGCCAGGACATCAACCAGCGCATCCGGTTCACGACGTTGGACCCCAACTACCGCATCTACTTCCACGACGATACGCACATGGACCTGTACAACAGCATGGCGAAGCTGGCGGCGGAGGCGGAACGCATCGAGCCAGGCGTCACCGAGCGGCTGTTCGAGTTCATCGGCGCAAGCGCGCAGAAATACCGGCTGGCGATGGACTTCGTAACGCGCAACTATGATTCCATCTTCGACCTCGCGAACCCGGTGGCCGGCTGGCGGCTGGCGCGAACCCAGGCCTACCAGAGGCTCTACGACCAGGTGGGTCAGTTCTTCCGGACGGACAAGCTGCGCAAGGCGTTCTCTTTCCACTCGATGTTCCTGGGCCTGTCACCGATAGACGCCCTCGCGATGTACAGCCTGATTACCTACGCGGATCTCGTGGAGGGCATGACCTTTCCGATGGGTGGCATCTACAGCGTCATCGAGGACATGGTCAAGCTCGGCGAGGAGATGGGCGTGCGGCTGCGCACGGAGTCACCCGTCGCGGAGATCGTGGTGCAGGGCGGCGCGGCGCGCGGGGTGCGCCTCGAATCGGGCGAGTTCATCGGCGCTGACATCGTCGTCTCCAACGCGGACCTGGTCTATACCTACCGCAAACTCATTGCCGCGGAGCACCGTCGCGACTACCCTGACGCAAAGCTGGCGAAGATGGAGTATGCCTGCTCCGGCTATCTGCTCTACCTCGGCGTAGAAAAGCTGTATCCCCATATGCGCCACCAGGCGCTGTACTTCTCGGAGGACTACCGCGCGAACCTGGATGCCATCTTCCGCAGCAAGACGCTGCCTGCGGACCCGTCCTTCCACCTGAACAACCCGACCATCACCGACCCTAGCCTCGCGCCGCCCGGCCACAGCGTGCTCTACATGCTTGCGCCCATGCCCAATCTGCAGGGCAACGTCAACTGGGACGATGCCGCGCCGGTCGTGCGCGAGAAGTTGCTGCGCCAGCTCGAGCGCATCGTGGACCCCGACATCCGCCAGCACATCGTCTGGGAGCGCGAGTACCGGCCGGCCGATTGGCTGCGCGACATCAACGCGCCGTACGGTGTGGCGTTCGGCTCGCTGTCGCATGGCTTCTTCCAGTCGTCCTATTTCCGCCCGCACAACAAGGCGCGCGACATCAGCGGCCTGTACTTCGTCGGCCAGGGCACCTACCCGGGCATCGGCATGCCCATGGTTCTGCTGTCTGCCCGGCTGCTGGCCGAGCGGCTGGCGGTGGATTACCGGATGTAGCTTATGACCCCGCCGCGTTCCTCTTCCATCGCCACCCCCGCCGACTACGCGGAGTGCCGCCGCATCATGTTCGGCGCGAGCAAGAACTATGCGTTTGCGTCGCGGCTGCTGCCCGGCGGCATCATCCATGATGTGGAAGCCCTGTATGCACTCATGCGTGTCGGCGACGACCGGGTGGACGTGACCCACGCGGGGTTCGCTTCACGGGAAGCGGCGATTGAGGACTGGGAACGGACTTACTGGCGCGCGTTCGAGAGCGGCACGAGCGATCATCCGGTCATGCGCGCATATCTCAACACTGCGTGCAAGCACGACATTCCTGCGGACGTGATGGCTCCCTACTTCCGCTCGATGCGCGACGACATCACGATTACGCGCTTCCCGACCTTTGCCGACCTGCTGTACTACATGGACGGCAGCGCGCTGCCGGTCGGCCGGGCCATGGTGTACATCGTCGGCGTGCGGGCGCCGCACACGGTCGCGGAGACGCTGCCCCACGCGGACAGCCTATCGATTGCGATGCAGCTCAGCAACTTCTGGCGCGACGTGGGGCAGGACTGGCGGCTCGGCCGCGTCTATCTCCCGCAGGAAGACATGGCGCAGTTCAGCGTGACAGAGGCTGACCTCGACGTCGGCCGGGTCACACCCGCGTTCGTCCGGCTGATGGAGTTCGAGATGGCGCGAGCGGAGAACTATTACGAGCACGCGCGGCCCGGCGTGCGCCGCCTGGTGCACGGGCGGTGGGCGGTGATGGCCGCGCTGGAGGTCTACCGGGCGATTCACGCGGGCATCCGTCATAATAGCTATGATGTGTTCACCAAACGCGCTACGACCACCCACCTACAGAAGGTCGGTCTTGCCCTGCGTGCCGCCGGAAGATTGCGCGCCTGACCCGTCTGGGCCGCAGTGCTTCCGCGTGGTCCGTGTATTCCGTGGTTGCCTTTAGCCCAAGTCAATCGTCAGGCACGCCACGCCGTGCGGCGGGAGCGAGAACACGAGCCGGCTGCCGTCGGCCGTGCGCTCCGACATAAGTTCACCCACCACCGGCGCAGAGGCGCGCTGGATCTCGGCCAGCTCGTCCCGCGTGGGATACTCGGGACTCCCCAATTCGATCCACTTCTGTTTCGGATTGGCGTGCGTATCATCCACCCGCGTCACGGCAACCGGACCGGAGAGCGCCACGCCCTGCAGGTCAAGGACCACTTCTTCCGTACCGATCGGCTCAGCAGGGACATTGTGGTTGTATGCCAGCACCGTCAGCCGCGTATCGTCGCGCACGGCCAGCACTTCTACCGTGGAGCCTGCTCCCCCGATCACCGGCAGCCGCCGATCACCCAGGCGATGCAGCATCTCGAAGATACGATAGGTCGGCTTGGGGATGCCGTAGATGTTCTGCAAGCCGAAGCCCCCATGGAAAGGCGCAGCAAACTGCCCGCGCTCCTCGAACAGGTCTGAGAACGTCCAGAAGGAATAGCCATCCACCAGCCCGGCGTTGTCCGCGAGGGTCTTCAGCACCATCGCCGCGGCATACGGCTCGTCGTGCAGGGGGTCGGGCAGGGATGCGGAGATGTTCCATTCGGTGTAATAGAGCGGCAGGTCGCCGGCCTGCTCCCGCGCCCGTGCGGTCATCTTGCGCAGAATGCCGCGCTCATACTTGCCCATCTCATGGGCAAACTGCCGGAAGAACTCCTCGATGGTCAGATCGCTGTTACGCCATAACGGATCATCGGTGGGATAGTGGTGGGTGGACACGAAGTCAATCGGTACGCCGGCGCTGCGGCAGAATTCGAGCATGTCGGGGATCCAGGCGTTGACCGAGGTCGCGGGTCCGCCGACGCGCAATTCGCCGTCCACGCTCTTGATGGCGCGCACTGCGTGCTCGTACAGCCGGAAGTATTCCTCCTGGGTGCCCGCCCAGAAGAATCTGAGGTTGGGTTCGTTCCAGACCTCGAAGAACCAGGCGCGAACTTCCACCAGCCCATATCGGTCGACCAGGTGCTGCGTCAGCGCCCGGATGAGCGCCTCCCACTCGCCGTAGTCCGCCGGCGGGGTGACATTGGCACGGTAGTGGAAGCAGGTGGTCGGCCCGGATGCCAGGGCGGAGGGCATGAACCCCAGCTCGATGAATGGCTTCATGCCGATGCTCAGGAGGAAGTCGAAGATGGCATCGATGTTGAAGAACGAGTAGCGCAACTTGCCTTCGGTGTCACCGCGGAAAACATCGACATCCCGAACACAGACGCTCATGTCGTCATCGAGCAAGCCGTGGAAGCGCACATACTGGAAGCCCAGCTCGCGGTGGCACTTCTCCAACTGCGCGCGCCAGTCTGCGCGCAGGCCCATGACGGCATGGCAGCTTCCCACGCATTGCTCCCAATAATGGGGAAACGGCGTCGTGCCGGCGGCTACGTCCAGGTGAAACTCGGCCATGATGCACTCTCCTCACGAACGATTATCAGCTACAGAGATCACAGAGGACATAGAGGACGACTCTGACGCTGATGACACTGATCTACAGGACTGAACCAAGAGATCAGATGAATCAGTCCAATCTGCGTCATCTGCGTTCTATTCCACCAGCCCCTCGACAAGCTTACGCACGCGGTCGGCGTTCGTCTGTGACAGGGTGAACTCCGGCGGGCG
>CAZTMA010000086.1:19603-22289 GCA_964614645.1 uncultured Anaerolineales bacterium | reverse complement strand
CTGCGACCTCGAAGTAATGCTCGATGACCTCCGGCTGGTCGGCCAGCAGGTAGATGGTGGGCTCGAAGCCCATGTTCTCGATGAACAACCCCTGGATGGGCGAGCGGCGGAAGAAGAATTGCGGCGCGCCGCGGCCGCCCACCGCGGCAATCTGGCGCTCATAAGCTTCCTGGTCCCAGCGCCAGGTCTCGTGCTGCAGCATATACTCGTACACGCGGAAATCGGCCGCGGTCTTCAGCCGGTACTCGCTGTGATAGGCCGACAGCCCCCACGCATCGTAGTGGACCATCTCCTGCAGCCGGCCCACCGGCGTCTCGTACACGATGCGGCGGCTCTTCTCGTCCGGCCAGTCCACGCGCACCTCGACGTCCTGGAACTCGTGGCGCAGGGGGCTGACGAAATAGCGCACGGACGCATGGCAGTAATCGTACAGGTCCAGCAGCGTCGCGTCCTTCAGATGGGCGGGCAGCGTGCCGCGCTTGTGGTTGACCGCATACCAGAACTCCAGCCGGGGCTGCCACAGGATACGGCCCGGGTCCTGCCCCCGGAAGATGGCCAGGTTGGTTGCGGCAAAGTCGGATGGGGCATAAGGGGACATATGCTCTCCTGTGAGACATTGTGGATAGGCTGAGTCTACACCCGTTCGCGCTCATGGGCAAGGATGAAAACGTTTGTAGTGGGCGCTTCAGCGCCAGAGGGCACTGAAGTGCCCACTACGAACCGGTTTGTGTGGGAGAGTTGCAGGCTTCAGCGCCAGAGGCACTGAAGTGCCCACTACGAACGGACTTGTGATAGAATGGCGCGGGTCCGTGCATAACCTCCAACTTCAGAAAGGAACCATGATGGCACTCAACCCTGAATGGCGCGACCGCATTCTCCACTGGCGGCGCGTCTTGCAAACCCTGTGTTACCGGCCCCTGGGCGAGGTGGAACTGAGCGGTTTCACCACGACCGAATATCTGCGGCCCGAAGATGCGGCAGCCGGGCCATTCGAGCCCATGCCCGCGGGCAGCGCCTGGGGCGCGCACTGGGAATACGGCTGGTTCCGTGGTGCGTTCAGCCTACCCCCCGAGGCTGCGGGCGAGCGCATCGCACTGCACCTGCAGACCGGCAGCGAGGGCATCGTCTGGGTCAATGGCCAGATGGCCGGTGCGGTCGACCGCCAGCACAAGTACATCACCCTGCAGACTGAGGGCGCGCCGGGCACGCAGTTCGAGATCCTGGCGGAGAGCTACGCGGGCCACGGCTTCATCTCCGTAGGTGAGGGGCCCATCGCCCACGGGCGCACCTGGCTGCCCGAGACCCCGGCCCAGCAGTCCACGATGGACGTGTCCACCTACGGCATCTGGGACGAGACCGTGTTCCAGTTGTGGATGGATGTGAACACCCTCTGGGAGCTGCGCGAGCAGCTGGACCCGACCTCGCTGCGCGTGGACGAGATCGACGCGGCGCTCAGGGACATGACGCTGCTGGCCGACGTCGAGGCCCCGCGCATCGAGCTGCTGGCGGGAGCGCTGGCCGCGCGCGACCGGCTGCGGCCGGTGCTGGCCGCGACGAACGGCACCAGTGCGCCGGTGCTCTGGGGCTTCGGCCACGCACATATCGACGTGGCCTGGCTGTGGCCGCTGCAGGAGACGCAGCGCAAGACCGCCCGCACCTTCTCCAACCAGCTCGCGCTGATGGAGGAATACCCGGAATACATCTTCCTGCAGAGCGAGGCCCAGCTCTACGCGATGCTCAAGGAGGATTACCCGGATCTGTACGAGCGGGTCAAGGCGCGCATCCAGTCGGGCCACGTGATTGCCGAGGGCGCCGCGTGGGTCGAGCCGGACACGAACGTCCCCTCCGGCGAGAGCCTCATCCGCCAGTTCATCCACGGCAAGCGGTTCTTCAAGGACGAGTTCGGCATCGACTGCCAGATCTTCTGGGAGCCGGATGTGTTCGGCTACTCCGCGGCGCTGCCCCAGATCATGCTGGGCTGCGGGCTAAAATACTTCGGCACGCAGAAGATCATGTGGGAGTACAACAAGGCCGACCCCTTCCCCTACAACCAGTTCATCTGGGAAGGCGTGGACGGCACCGAGGTCTGGGCGCACATCTTCCACGGCTACTCCTACGAGACCTCGCCCAAGACGCTCATCGAAACCTGGCGCGACCGCCGTCAGAAGTACGACATGCCCACGCTGATGCTGCCGTTCGGCTACGGCGACGGCGGTGGCGGCGTGACGCGCGAGCACCTGGAATATCTGCGCCGTGCGCGCGACCTGCAGGGCGTCCCCCGCACGGTCATCGCGTCGCCCCTGGCCTTCTTCGAGGACATGGAGAAGCGCGGCGCGCCGAAGGCCCGTTATGTCGGCGAGCTGTACTTCCAGGCCCACCGCGGCACGTTCACTTCGCAGGCGCAGACCAAGCGGCTCAACCGCCGCGCAGAGCTGGCGCTGCACGACGCGGAGCTATGGAGCGTGGCGGCCAATGCGCTGCAGGGCCGGGCCGTGCCCCTGCCGGAACTGGACCATGCCTGGAAGCTGGTGCTGCTGAACCAGTTCCATGACATCCTCCCCGGCTCCTCCATCGGCCGCGTCTACGACGAGGCTGAGCGCGACCTGGCCGAGGCCGTCGCGACCGGCCAGGACATCGCGACCGCGGCCACGGCGCAACTGGCGTCCGGCGGCAGCGACGCGTTCAC
>CAZTMA010000086.1:0-19503 GCA_964614645.1 uncultured Anaerolineales bacterium | reverse complement strand
GATGGCGCGGTGCTGGAGAACGAGTTCGTGCGCGCGACCTTCGACTCAGCGGGCGAGCTGGTCAGCCTGTGGGACAAGGCCGAGGAACGCGAGTGGATGGCGGCCCCGGGCAATGCGTTCCTGATGTACAAGGACGTGCCGCGCATGTGGGACGCGTGGGACATCGACAGCAATTATGTCGACCAGCCCGTCGAACTGGACCAGGAGGCCACGCTCGCAGTCGCGACGGAAGGCCCCCTGCTGGCCGCACTGCGCGTGACGCGCACGCTGCACAACTCGCCGGTCACCCAGGAAATCCGCCTGCGCCGCGGCAGCCGCCGCCTCGACTTCGCCACCTCGATCGAGTGGCAGGAGAAGCACAAGCTGCTGAAGGTCGCGTTCCCCGTGACCATCCACGCGGACGAGGCCATCCACGAGATCCAGTATGCGCACGTGCGCCGGCCCAACCACCGGTCGCGGGCCTACGATGCGGACCGGTTCGAGGTGCCGCAGCAGCGCTGGACTGCGCTGGCCGAGGAAGGCCGCGGGGCCGCGGTGCTCAACGACAGCAAGTATGGCGTAGACGTGCTGGGGAACGCCATCCGGCTGACCCTGCTCAAGTCCGCGATGGCGCCGGACCCGAATGCGGATGAAGGCACGCAGGAGTTCACCTACTCGCTGTACGTCTGGAACGGCAGCTTCTACGAGAGCGAGGTCGTCCACGAGGCGGCCGACCTGAACGTGCCGGTCACGGTGGCAGAGGGCGCGGCGGCCGAAGCCACGCGCTCGCTGTTCACGCTGAACGCACCGAACATCTTCCTGGACACGGTGAAGCCTGCGGAGGATGGCTCCGGTGACGTGGTGTTGCGGCTGTTCGAGGCCAAGCGTACGGCGACCCGCTGCACGCTGACCACGACGCTGCCCTTCGCCCGCGCCAGCCAGACGAACATGCTGGAGGAACACCAGGCTGACCTGCCCTTCGAGGGCGGCCGGCTGGCCCTGGACTTCCGCCCGTTCGAGGTCAAGACGGTGCGGCTGAGCAAGTAAAGCGCGGCCATCGCGAATAAGCGAATGAGGCACGAATAAACGAATCGAGGTCGTCCAACAGCCCATTTTTGAGACCAGACGCCAGTCTGGCGCACAAACGGGTTGCTTTACTGGCCTATTCGCTTATTCGTGCTGTGCGTCATTCGCTTATTCGCGATGGCCCTCGCCCCTACAGCACCGGCAGCGGCGTCAGTGCGGGCACGCTCGCGGGCCGGGTTTCCAGAGACAGTTCCCACACAGTAATCTCCGCCTCGATATATTCCTGCCCCAGTGCACGCGCGACCGAGACCCGATGATGGCCGTCGCGCACGTAGAAGCGGTCGCCCACCTGGATGAGGCTGACCGGCGGCAGGGAAATGTCCATCAATTGGGCCGCCGCAATGCTGATCCACCGCTCCCGCGTGTTCTTGCGCAGCGGGCGAAAGCGGCCGTCGAAGTCACGGCTGCGGCCCTCGCTCCCCAGGATGCGGTCAACCTCCACCGTTTGCAGCCCACCCGGCCGCGCACTCCCCGGCACGCACCGCTTCTTCGCCGCGGCCAGGTCGTGCAGGCGGTTGGGCTGGCGTGTCAACGCACACCAGATCGACCGGAGCTGCGCGTCCCAGACGGCGCGTTCATACGCGCGGGCTGCCTGCCGCATGCAGCGCACCCCCGCGCTTTCACGCGGGCGGTGCGACTGGCTGCTATCGTAGTAGGATATGTCCGACGAGTGCAGGTCGAACATGACGGGGCTCCTGCCCTACGCCCAGGCGAGCGTGAGTGCCGGCGCAGCAGGAGCTGCCTGCGGCCGGGCAGACGGTTGGACGGTCATCTTGCCGGAGTTGGTGCCGCTCATCGCGTCAGCCAATGCGACCCGCGCCCGGTGCAGCCGGCTCTTGACCGCGCTGACCGTCGTGCCGGTCACGTCGGCAATCTCCTGATAGGACAGGTCATACCAGTAGAGCATCACGACTGCGGCCCGATCCTTCGGGGCGAGGTATTCCAGAAGCGCCTGCACATCGGTGGCGCGCTCGTTGTGAAGCGTGGCCTCTTCGGGGCCGGCGCGGCGCTCGCGCAGGGCGGGATGGCCGGCCAGCGGTTCGTCGTCGATGTCCAGCCAGGTCACGCGGCGCCGGCGCAGCCGGTCGATGCAGTAGTGGCTGGCAATGGAAAAGAGCCAGGTCTTGAAGGGTCGCTCCGGGTCGTAGCGGTGCAACTGGGTGTAGGCCCGGAGGAACGTCTCCTGAGCAGCATCTTCTGCCTGCTCGGCATTGCCCAGCATACGATAGCACAGCGAGTAAATGGCGTTCTGGTAGGAATGGACGAGGACGGTAAACGCCCCCTGATCACCCTGACGGGCTTGCGCAATGGTTTCGTATTCTGACATTTGGGCACACTCAGCATGAATTTCCGGCGACTCGTTCCAGCGCGTTGAGCAAGCACGCGGGCGGGTCGCCCTTGTTGACGAAGGCATCTGCGCCGGCTGCGCAGGCCTGACCTTCGTAATCACCGTACATCGAAAGCACGATCACCTTGATCCAGGGCCACTGCGCCTTGATCATCTGCGTGGCCTCCAGCCCGTTCATCTCCGCCATCTGAATATCCATCACCACGACATCGGGGAGCCAGTGGGCGACCAGTTCCAGTGCTGCTAACCCGTTGCTCGCCTCACCCATCTCGGTCACATTGGGGCAGGTCGCCAGGAGCGCCTGAATGCTCCGCCGCGCCCGAGCCATATCGTCAACAATCAGCACCTTCATGGGGTCGCCTGCATCCTTTCACGAAAGCAGCGTGATCGGATCACTCCTTTTTGTCATCTGAATGCCGATAGCATAACCCAGGCGCGGCAAACCCGCATCGGGGTAATGTTGCATTTCACATTACGATGGGGCACCGGCTAAGTGGTGGATTGGCTAGTGGTTTTTGAGGAGAGGGAGACTACAACTTTTCTGGTATGCAGTCACGGGGCGTGAGAAGAGCCTCAGGTTCGTAGTAGGCGCTTTAGCGCCAATGGCAGACGGGCGCTAAAGCGCCTACTACAAACCTGATAAGGGTCATCCCTCCCCGAACGTGGGGATATCGTCCAGGGAGGCCAGCCCCTCGCGCAGCGCGAAGAGCGCGGCCTGCGTCCGGCTGGCGAGGTGCAGCTTGCCGAGAATGTTGCTGACGTGTGTGCTCACTGTGAGTTCGGTGATGACCAGCTTCTCCGCAATCTCCCGGTTGCTGCGCCCCTGGGCGACGAGGCGCAGCACATCCATCTCGCGGGCGGTCAGGGGGTCCGTGGTCAGCGGTTCCTTCGCCGGATGGGCCAGTTCGAAGAGCACCTTGCTGGCAATCGACGGTTCGAGCGTCGGCTGGCCGCGGTGGACCGAACGGATGCCCTGCAGCAGGTCGAAAGGCCCGGAATCCTTGAGCAGGTAGCCGAGCGCGCCCGCCTTGATGGCAGGGAACACTTTATCGTCCGCCGCAAAGCTGGTCAGCACCAGGATACGCGTGTCCCGGAGCAGGCCGGTAATCGTGCGCGTGGCTTCGATGCCATCCATCCGGGGCATCACCAGGTCCATCAACACCACGTCGGGCTTCAGCGCCTGGGCCTGGGCGACCGCCTCGGCGCCGTCACCGGCCTCGCCCACGACCTCGATATCCGGCTCGGTCGCGAGCAACGCGCGGATGCCCTTGCGCACGATGGCGTGGTCGTCGGTAATCAGGACACGAATCTTAGGGGGCATAACGAATTCACCTCACATGAGCTTCAGCCGCCGGCATGGGCAGGATGACGCGTACGCACGCGCCCTTGCCCGTACCGGTGTCGATCCCGAAGTGTGCGCCGATCCGGGCGGCGCGCTCGCGCATATTGCGCAGTCCCATGCCGCCCGTCGCTTCCGCCTCAGCCAGGGCCAGCCCGACCCCGTCATCCGCGATTTCCAGCGTGACCACCGCCGGCGTGTAGTGGAGCCGGACCGTGACCCGGTCGGCGTGTGCGTGCTTGAGCGTGTTGTTCAGCGCCTCTTGCGCAATCTGGTAGAGTTCCTGCTGCTGGCCCAGGGGCAGGCGGGCCTCGTGTTCGACGCCTTCCAGTTGCAGGTCAGCTTCCATGCCGCCGCGCGCCTCGACCGACTGCAGCCGAATCTGGAGCGCGCCGGCCAGGCCCGTCTTCGCCAGTTCCGGCGGGCGCAGCTCGAAGATGAGCAGGCGCATCTCGCGCAGCGCTTCCTGCGAGGTATCGCGCAGGTCGCGCAGATATTCCGCAGCCTGGCTCGCATTCCCGTTTTCCATGAGCCGCGCCGTGGCTTCGGCGTAAAGCGTGACGCTGTAGAGATTCTGCGTGACGGAGTCGTGCAGCTCGCGCGCCAGGCGGTTGCGCTCGGCGAGGGCGGCACTGGACTCCGCCTGCTCGCGCAGCCGCTCGCTCTCGATGGCGAGACCGGCCTGGTTGCCGACGCTCTCGGCCAGCCGCACGTCCTCAGCCGTGATCTGGCGCTGCTCCCGGTAATACATGCTGATGGCGCCGTAAGGCTCGCCGCGCACCAGGAGCGGCACCGATATCAACGACTTGTAGCTGCCGGCCATGGCCCCGACAAAATCCAGGGGCATGTTGCCCGGCATCTGGCCGGCCGCGACCATCTTCGCCAGCTCCACCGCAGTATCCGCCATAACCACCGACTGGCGCAATTCAACCGCGCGGCCCGCCCCCGCCTCTCCGACTTTGAACTGCATCTGCTTGGCCACCCAATCCGGCAGGCTGCAGTGCGCTTGCACCGACAGGGTCTGCGTGGCCTTGTCCAGCGACATGATGGCGGCCGCGTCGCAGCCCAGCACCCGGCACGCCTGGCCTGCGATGAACTCGAGGGTCTCCTGGAGCGATTGTCGCGAGTTGAGCACTGCGAGGATTTCCTGCATGCCCTCGGCCACCTGGCGGCGGCGTTCGGCTTCGGCGCGGCGGGCCTGCTCCGCCTCGTACAGGCGTCCATTTTCGATGGCGACGCCTATCTGCCCGCCGACGGCCATGAGCAGCGTCACTTCTTCCGCTGCGAGCACGCGGGGCTGCCGCGCACCCAGCGCCAGCGCGCCGACGAGCATCCCCTTTGCGGACAGCGGCACGCCCAAGATGGTCTTGATGCCCTCCGCAACGACGGCATCCTTGATCGGGCCGGCCGGGTAGTCCTCGATGGTCCAAGTGATGGGCTCGTCGGGAGAGAAAATCCGTCCCGCCCGGACGACCGCCTCCGGCAGGATGCCGATACGGTCCGTGAATTCGGGCGACAGGCCGCGCGCGGCCACCCCGACGAAGTTCTCGCCGGTCGCGTCGATCAGGTAGAGCGCGGCGGCTTCGACGTTCAACGTCTGCATCACCTCCGCCAACGCGTTATCGAGGACCTCCTCCATGTCCAGAGAGCGACTCACCGCGGTCGAGATGGCGTTCAGCGCGGAGAGTTCCTTGGTTCGTTCGGCCACGCGACGTTCGAGCGTCTGGTAGGCCCGCTTGTGCTCAATCGCAACCCCGACGAGGTGCGCGGCAGTTTCGAGGGTCTGCAGCTCCTCCGGCGAGGGGCCGCGCGGCGCGCGCTGATAGACCGAGAATATGCCGATGACGTTACCTTCCGAGGAACGCACCGGCTCCGACCAGCAGGCAGACAGCCCATGCTCCAGCGCGAGCGCCTGCAGCCGCGCGGCCCGGCTATCGTGCGCGATGTCCGAAACGATGACCCGCTCGCCGGTAAAACACGCGCCGCCAGGTGCATCGGCGCGCGCGCCGACCTCCATCCCGTCCAGCGCATCGGCGAACGCGGCCGGCAGCCTGCCGTAGGACCCCACGAACAACTGCTGCTGCTCGTCATCCAGCAGCAGCACGAGCGTGAGCATCCCCGGCCACTGGTCTTCCAGCACCTGCACGAGCGCGTCCAGTGTTTCGGGCAGGGTCTCGCCCGTTGCCAGCATCTCAAGGAAGTGCCGCTGGCCGTCCAGCAGGTCGCGCGCCCGCTTCCCCTCCGTGACGTCGGTGTGCGAGCCGGCCATGCGATAGGGCACACCCTCCGCGTCGTACAGCACGATGCCGCGCGTCAAAATCCAGCGATACGAGCCGTCCCTGTGGCGCAGCCGGTGTTCCACCTGGTAGATGGGCAACCGGCCGGCCAGGTAGCTCTCCAGGTCACGCTCCACGCGCTCGCGGTCATCAGGATGGATCAGGCTGCGCCACGTATCGATCCGGTTCTCGATGTCCCCATCGGCATAGCCCAGCATCTCCTTCCAGCGCGGAGAGAAGTAGATGTGGTCGGTGCGGATGTCCCAGTCCCACATGCCGTCATTCGTGCCGCGCATGACCAGCGAAAGCTGCTCATTCTGGTTGCTCAACGCCTCGTAAGACGCGGAAAGCTGGGCCGACATCCGGTTGAACTGGCTGACCAGCTCCTGCATGTCGCGCGTGGAGGCGGGCGGAATCGTCAGGCCGAATTTCCCGTTGGCGACTTCCTGCGCGGCATCCGTCAGATGGCGCACCGTCGCCGTGATGCGCCGGACGCCGATGGCCGTGACGATGGCGGGCACGATGACCCCGAGGGCCAGCAACAGGCTGAGGAACTGGCTGTAGGAGCGGCTCGGGGCCAAAAGCGTAGCCCAGGCCGTCTCTGTAACGAGGCCCCAGGGCGTGCCGGGCACGGACGCAAAGGCAGCGACAATCTGCTGGCCGGCGACATCAGTGGTGCGGAAAGCGCCGGGGCGACCCTGCATCAGCTCAGTGACGGCGCGCTGCGCGGAAAGTTGGGCGCCTATCAGGTCGGAGTTGGTGTGGTAAATGACACGACCCTGCGCATCCACCAGGTACTTGGCACTGTCCTCCGCGATGCGAATACGCACGATGCTGCCATAGAGAGGATTGTTGGCCGTCGCGCTGACCCCGAACAGGCCCGCGGCCATGCCCAGTAACTGGCCGCTGTCGTTCGTCACCGGAACGGCGACGATGACAACGGCATCGCCGGCCGGCCCATCCGTGACCACGTTGGAAAACACCGGCGTGCCGTTGCGCACCAAGGCATGAAAGTACTCGCGATCCGACCAGTTCTGGCTAAGGATGGCAGGGCGCTCGGGGTGTGCGGCGATGACAGTCCCGTAGTTGTCGAGCAGGATGACCCCACGGTCGAACACTACCAGCCGGTTGCCGGCCAAGGACAACTCCCGGCGCAGCGCGTCCTGGTCCTGCCAGTGCTCGGCCAGGCTGCGGCTGAGCGCAGTCAGGTTGCCGGTGTACTCGGTCAGTTCGGTGGCAAGCTGGCCCGCAGACAGCCGTGCCAGTTCGCGATCCTGTTCGATGGCGAGATCGCCTGTGACGCGCTGATACGAATAGAAGGCTACGAGCGCGACGGCCAGGAGGATAATGGCCGCGGGAATGAAGGACCACGCGAGAATCTGGCCGCGCAGGCTGCCGCGCGGCATAGGGGGTGTGGCAGATGGCAACGTGTTATCGACGCTCGAAGAGGGCGTGTCGGTGGCTTGCATATTGACCTGGATGGCCCCCTACCTGAAACGGGCTGGCGACTATGACGAGGTTTGCGCTCGCTCGATCTCGGCGCTGGTCGCGGCCAGCGTCTCAACCCGTGCTGAACCCAGCGTATATATCCGCTCCCAGGCGGCATCTGCCAGGCGCTTCGCCGCGGCTTGCTCCGCGAAAATCTCCGCGACGACCGAGTAGCCCTTCAGATGCCCGTCGGCAAATGCATCGATGTCGACGTCCTGCGCCTTATCCGGGAACTCCTCACGGACATACCCGACCCACTCATCGACCAGGGAGGCGCGCGCCGGTTGAAGGAAGTGCGCCTTCGCCATCGCGCGGCCGTAGTCCTTGCTGATGAGGAACTTGAGCAGCTCCCAGGCGGCGTCAGGGTAACGCGTTCGCCGGTAGATGGCGAACCCATCGGTCGTCGCCAGCGTCGCGCGGCGCACCGGCCCCGCCGGGAAAGGTGCAACGCCCACGCGGAATTGGGCGCTGCTGAGAATATCCTTCAGGGCCCAGGACCCATCCTCCACCATCGCCAGCCGTCCCGCGGCGAAGGCCTGCCGCGTCCCCATACTCTGAATATCGAGGCGGGTCGGCATCAGGCGGTCATCCCACATACGCGCGCGCAGCCACTCCATCGCCTGCAGCGCGGGCGGCTCCGCCATGAGGGAACGCGTGGGATCCTCCGGATGGACGAAGTGGCCCCCCCATTCGTTGACATGCACCTGGATGCGATCCCAGGAGATGTCGATCATGCTGCCCCACACATCGTTGATGCCGTTGCCGTCCGTGTCTTCGGCCAGCAGCTTCATGGCCAGAAGATAATCATCGTGATTCCACGAGCCATCCGGGAAGGGAACGCCCTTGGCCTCAAACAGGTCCTTGTTGTAGTAGAGCGCCAAGGCGCCGTGATACTTCGGCAGGCCGAACTGCTCTCCATCGCGCGTGACAAGGGCCTTGTACTGTGCGGTATCCCAGTCCGAGATGGTTTCGCTGTCGAGGTCGGCGGCGACATATGGCCGCAGGTCCAGTGTGTGACCTTTCTGCGCCCAAATCGGGAAGAAGTCGCAGCACCCCGCGAACACGTCGGGTGCAGTGCCGGCCTGCATGTCGGCCAGCATCTTCTCCTCCAGGTTGTCGGGGTCCAATGTGAAGAAGACGCGGATATTCGGCTGTTGCTCGTGGAATTCCTCCAGCATGGCCTGCGCCATGCCGGGGAACCAGTCGGTCCGCCAGTCCTGGTAGACCAATTGAATCTGTCCCTGCTTTTGCGCCTGTGGCTGAGCGAACGCCTCGGCTTTGGGAGCGGCCGGCGGCGTGCAGGCGGCCAGCGCGGCATTCGCGGCCGCCAGCCCGGCAGCCTGGAGAAACCGTCGCCGCGACATGCACGCGCCGCTGGTCGCCGGACGGTCCGAGTGTATCGAGTGAGGGTGCTGATTCATTACGTCACACATTCAACTTGCATGGTAAAACAACTTATTCTACCACACTGACTTCATTTGTTCAATTTCGGCCAGCCAGACGCTGGCGCTGGCATCAGACGGCATCCGCCAGTCGCCGCGTGGAGAGAGTGCCACCGACCCTACCTTCGGCCCGTCGGGCATCGCGGAGCGCTTGAACTGCTGGCTGAAGAAGCGGCGGTAGAAAACCTCCAGCCACCTCAGGATCACGGCCGGCTCGTACTGCCCGGCAAACGCCTGGACGGCCAGTGCGAAGACCTTGCGGGGCGGCGCGAGGAAGCGCACCGTATGGTACAGGAAGAAGTCCTGCAACTCATACGGGCCAATGGCATCCTCGGTCTTCTGCTCCAGCGCGCCGCCCTGGCCCAGCGGCAGCAGCTCCGGGCTGATGGGCGTGGCGAGGATGTCGCGCAGCACTGCGGATGCGTCGCCTGCGAACTCCGCGTCCGCGGCCCAGCCGACCAGGTAGCGCACCAGCGTCTTGGGCACGCCTGCGTTGACGTGGTACATCGACATGTGGTCGCCGTTGAAGGTGGCCCAGCCGAGCGCCAGCTCGGACAGGTCGCCCGTGCCGACGACGAAGCCGCCGACCTGGTTGGCGACGTCCATCGCAATCTGCGTCCGCTCGCGCGCCTGCGCGTTCTCGAACGTCACGTCGTGGACCGACTCGTCGTGGCCGATATCGGCGAAGTGCTGCCGCACCACGTCGGTAATCGGGATGGTGCGGAAGGTCGTGCCGAGCGCCTTCGCCAACTTCTCGGCATTGCCGCGCGTCCGGGTCGTCGTACCGAAGCCGGGCATGGTGATGGCGACGATGCCCTCGCGCGGCAGACCGAGCCGGTCGAACGCGCGCGCGGTGACCAGGAAGGCCAACGTCGAATCCAGCCCGCCGGACAGGGCAATGACGGCCTTCTTGCTGCCCGTGTGGCGCAGCCGCTTCGCCAGCCCGACCGCCTGGATGTTGAAGATTTCCTCACAGTGTGCGGCGCGCGCGGCCGGGTCAGCGGGGACGAAGGGCGTGCGGACGAGCTGCGGGCGGATGAACTCTGCCGGAGCCGCGGCGACTGCCCCACCGGGCAGCGCGAAGCGCACGGTCCGGAAAGACCGGCCGGCCGGTTGCGCGGCGAAGGTGTTGTTCTTGATCCGCTCAGCCAGGAGACGCGGGATGTCGATGTCAGCGACAGCCATGACCGTGTCGAAGCGGAAGCGTTCGGTCTCGGCCATGACCACGCCATTCTCCGCGATGAGCGAGTGGCCGGCCCAGACCGTGTCGGTCGTGGACTCCCCGGCGCCGGCCCCCGCGTACAGGTATGCTGCCAGGCAGCGGGCGGACTGCTGCGCGACAAGCGCGCGGCGGTAATCGACCTTGCCGAGCAGCTCGTTGCTGGCGGACGGGTTGAGCAGCAGCGTCGCGCCGGCCAGCGCCATGTCGCCGCTCGGCGGGTTAACGGCCCACAGGTCCTCGCAAATCTCGATGCCGATGACCAGGCCATCGAAGTTATCCGCTGCGAAGAGCAGGTCCGGCCCGAAGGGGATCTCCTCGCCGCCCCAGTCCAGAGTGGTGACGGGCGCGAGCGGTCCCGGGGTGAACCAGCGTTCCTCGTAGAACTCGTTCGTCGTGGGCAGAAAGGTCTTAAGCGCCAGACCTGCAACGCGGCCATCCGCAATGAACGCCGCGCAGTTGAACAGCTTGCCCCCGACGGGGACGGGCAGGCCGACCACCACCGCGATGCCCACCTCAGCAGCCGCCGCGGCGATGGGCGCCAGCGCGTCGCGGGCGCGGTCCAGCAGGAGGGGCTGATACAGCAGGTCGCCGCACGAGTACGCGGTAATGGACAGCTCCGGGAAGAGCGCCAGCCGGGCGCCGCGGCCCGCGGCCTCGCGCAGCGCGGCGATGATCGCCTCGGTGTTGAACGTAATGTCCGCCACGCGCAATTCCGGGGAGATCACGGCCACGCGGATGAAGCCAAGTTCGGTAAACGAAGCAGACACCGGCATAAGGTCTCCCATCTTCTCAAGCATAGTTGCTGCCAATGCCGGCATTGTAAACCCAATCGGGCCGAAGCCGAAAACGCCGGGCGGCACAGCAGATGGTGTTGTGCAACGCAGGGGCGGGCTGAACGTACTGCATGTCAGAAGCGGAGGAGGTATAATCAACCCCATGCCTGAATTCTACGACCGGTTCTATACGGCCATCGCGGCCAGCCCGGCCTATGCCGAGTTCTGCCGCCGCGCCTACGGCGCGGACCTCGGCCAGCACGGCTTTGCGGACATGGCGCAGGTGGACGCGCTCATCGAGGCCGCCGGCCTCACTGCCGGCCAGCGCGGGCTGGACCTGGGCTGCGGCGACGGGCGCATGGCGGAGTACATCGCCGCCGCGACCGGCGCACATATGACCGGGCTGGACAACAGCCCGCAGGCCATTCAACAGGCCCAGGCGCGGACCGCAGGCCAGGCCGACCGACTGACATTCGTGGTGGGCGACATGGCGCGGCTGTCTGATGCGTTCGCCCCGGCCAGCTTCGATGTACTGATCTCGGTGGACACGCTCTATTTCGTGGACGAGCCTGAAATCCCGCTGGCCGACATGATGGTTCTGCTCACGCCGGGTGGCCGGCTCCTTGCGCTCTACTCTCATGCGGCGAACCCCGAAACGCCGATACCCGTGTTCCCGCGCGAGACGCTGCCGCCTGACAAGACGCCCGTCGCGGTCGCGGCGGACAAGCTGGGCCTGCTCTATACCGTGTGGGACTTTACTGCCAACGACCGCGCGTTTGCACGCCACATGCAGCAGGCCATCGAGGAGGTCCGGCCCGCGCTGGAGGCGGAGGGGCACCTGTTCCTGTACGACAACCGCCGCGCTGAAGCGGACGGCACGCTCGCTGCGCATGAGGCAGGCTGCGCCGCGCGCTATCTCTACCGCGTGGAGAGAACATGACGACAAAGGGCCCACTGATCGGTGAAGGCCGCACCGCGGAGATTTTCGCATGGGGCGAGGACCGCGCATTGAAGCTCTACCGGCCCGAGTTCCCCCAGGACTGGGCGCAGCGCGAGGCGCGTATTGCCGGGGCGGTGAGCCAGGTCTGTTTGTTTGCGCCCGCGTCGGATGGACTTGTCGAAGTCGAAGAGGACGGCGCGCGGCGCACGGGCCTGCTCTACGAACGGGTGAGCGGTCCGACCGTGCTCCAGGCCATGGCCCGGCAGCCTTGGCGGATGCCCGCGCTGACGAACGAGTTTGCCCGGCTGCACGCCGCGATGCACAGCGTCCGTGACCCGGCGCTCGCCGCGCTGCCCTCCCAGCTCGACCAGGCCCGATACGACATCCGGCACGGCCCGGTCAGCGAGGCCGTCCGGGAGCGCGCCCTGGCCGAGCTGGAGCGCCGGCCGCGCGGGGACAGCCTGTGCCACCGCGACTTTCACCCGGACCAGGTCGTGATGGCCCCGCGCGGCCTCGTCGTGCTCGACTGGCTGACCGCAGGCATCGGCAACCCGGTCAGCGACGTCGCGCGCACCTCGCTGACGATCTCTGCGCCCGGCCTGCCGCCCCGCTCGCCCTTGAAGGCCGTGATGGTGCAGCTCTTGCGCGGGGTGATGCACCGGCTCTACTTGCGCGATTACGAACGGGTGCAGCCCTTCGACCGGGCGGAGCTGGAGATCTGGCGGGCCCTTCTCGCCATCGGCCGGCTGAACGAGCACATTCCCGGCGAGGAGCCTTACCTGCGCGCGCTGATCGAGCGGACTCTCGGCACTTGAGGCTCACGCAGAGACCAGAATTTTGCTTGGCGCTCTTGGCGCCTTCGCAAGAATGCGGGGTGGAGCGTCCTCAGGCGCGGGCACACGTGGGCGCCGGCGGAGCCCGCATTTGAGAATGCGGACTCCGCCTCTCAAGCAGATGCTCACGACTCAGTCGCCAGCAGCCGCCGCGCTTCCTCTGTGTCAACCTCGCGCAGTTGCAGGCGCGCCACCCGCTGGATCTCCGGCTCGGGGTCGCGCAGCGCCCGTTCGAACAGGGCATAGGCATCGACCCGTTGCCCGTCGCGGGTGCGTGCGCCGTGGAACGGGACGAAGAAGATGAGCTGCTTGCAGCCGATCATCTTGACGATGAGGTTGCGCTCGTCAAGACACTTGCCGATGACCGGGAAGCCCACCGGGTCGCCCAGACGCGCCAGGTCGCCGGCCGCAATCGCAGGGCTGAGGTAGGCGTTGACCGGGTGTTCGAGCGCCTCCTCGAGCACGGCCCGGTATTCGTCCCGCCCCAGCCGCACCAGCGCATAGGCCGCCTCCACCCTGACCAGGTCACCGGCCCTACCGACCAGCCGTTCCAGCGCGGGGATGGCCGCCGGGCTGCCGAGACTGCCCAGTGCATGGGCCGCCGCGCTCCGCAGCACCGATTCGGGATGATCGAGCGTCCGGACCAGGGCGTCTTCCGCCAATGGAATGTCGTTGACCTCGAGCAGCGCGCGGGCCCGGTAGTCCTCGAATTCGGCATACGGCAGGTCATCCGGCGGGTCGGGCGTATCGAGGATGATTTCGCCAGGTTCGACCCCCCCGGCGTCCTGATCGTCATCGATGCCAGTGTCCATGTTTGCCTCACTTTCCGCCGTGCCCCTGCGCCTCAGGGTGTGGGGGCCGGAGCGGGGGCCGGATAGCCGCCGCCGTCGCCCTTCGTCTTGACTGCATCGGCCCGCGCCTGGTAACTCGGCGCACCATCACCGTACGCGCGGCTCTCTTTGCCCGGCGCATAGCTCGCCGCGTAGCTCTCGCGCATCTTGTCCGGGACCTGGTTCACGAGCGTCGTCACCCCGGCATCGTCCGCCGCGGTCTGTGTTCCCAGCCAGGTCTGCGCAAACTCAAAGGCCGGTTGACCGTAGGTGGTCGCCCGCTCGTTCGCGTGAAAACGCTCATGCCGCTCGGTCAGGTCCTGCGCCCAGAACAGCGTCCGCGGCGGACGACCGTTGTCGGACGACATGTTGGGCGTGAGGTCCGACACGACCGTGGCATAGTTGGCGCTGGTGATGGCCGCGGCATTCTCGTTGGGAATGTTCGTCCGGCCGCGCGATTGCACGGTCCAGGTGATGGTGTTGTTGACGGTTGCGGTCACGTTGAACGCGCTGGCGGTCGTGTCGTGCGCGATCGTGATGTTTGCGACGGAGGGCCGCGTCCTTGTGACGCCGAAGGCTGATGCGCGCGGTGCGGCGCCGCCCTGGCTGATGCTCGGACTATACGTCAGCGCCGGCGCAATGCTGTCGCTCTCCTCTTCCATCACTGTGCCCGCTTCCCTGGTTACCAGGGTTTGTTCCTCCCCCGGTTCCCCGGAATCGAAATCCGTGCGAAGTGAGGCGGGCCGGGTTGTTGCAGCCGACCGCGGCCTGTCCTCCCGGCGGATTCTGGCCGAGAGGTGATATTGCCGGTCGATGCGATGGGTTTCAGCGGTGGGCGTCGCGGCCGGAGGATACACGGAGAAGCGGCTGATGTCATGCGCCGCGCGTGAGGCCGGCGACTCGACCGGGCCGCTGTCCAACTCTTCTGCTGTTGAAACTGCAGACGGAGGGGAGAAGGAGGTGTGCCGCTGCGGTGGAAGCAGCGATGATGGCAGCCGTGCAGGCCCGGCGCCGGCCGGACCCGGCCGCGCCGGTTTCTCGATAAAGGTGCGCATGGGGCCCCCTTGTTCCGGACACCTGCGTGGCTGGCAACCGGCGGCGGGACAGGCTCTGCCTCGCCCCACCCGACCGGCAGTCCCCGCAGGTCTCCAACAAGCTAGGGACAATTATAGCACGAAAAGCACAGAACGTCCCTTAAAGTTTGTCTTTGTTGCGATAATCCGTATTGGCCCAGGGGGGCCGTTCCGCATCTGAGGATGCTCCACTCCAGGCATTGCGACGAACTCGTAGAATCCAACGGCAAAAAAGAACACCAGCCTCCCTGATACGTCCCTGGAGACCGGTGTTCTCAGTGCAGCGCTGAGCGCGGCAGTGTTATGCGTATGAATCGTGCAATGACTGCACCCGCAGCGCAGCCCGCGCGGCGTCGAGCGTCCACCCGGCGGGCAGCGGACAGGTCACAGTGACCGTCTTGCCCGCGGGCACGTCGAAGTAGTTGTCGCTGAATACCACGTCCGCAGACGCGTCTGCCCCATCAAGCGCCAACTCTACGAAGCGGGCCGTGGAGGCGGCGGCGACGCTGACCGCCAGCGCGCCGTCCTGCGCCTCAACCGTCACGTCCAGGTGCGGATCGGCCAGCGCCAGGTGCTTGTTCGGCGTGAACGTGCCGCACTGCCGCGCCAGCAACCGGTCGCCCTGCCACAGCTCGGCCCACAGCACGACCTCGCGGCGGTTGATGTCCGGCTCGGCCAGCTTGCGCGCGAAGTTCAACTCGGCAATCCGCCGCGCAGAGAGCGCCGGCACGGTCACGTCATAGCGGCCCCGCTCCAGCAGCTCGCCATTCAGTGTCTCCAGGGACCAGCGCACCGTGCCCTGCCACGACTCCGTCAGGTCGTTCGTGACGTGCAGGCCCATCGTCGCGCCCCAGTCCGCGGGGGTCAGCAGCCACGGCTCGCGGATGCCCTCTGCAGAGACGCCGCCGCGGTCCGCGATGGACAGCAGCACCGGCGCGTAGAACCTGCGCGCCGCGTAGTGAAGCGCCTTCCAGCGTCCGAAGTAGTCCAGGCTGCTCCACGACGCAACGGGCCAGCAGTCGTTGAGCTGCCAGATGAGCGTGCCCGCGACCCGCTCGGGGAAGCGCCGCCAGTGCTCGACGCCATAGCGGATGCCCTCGGCCTGCAGCATCATGCTGAGGTAGACCAGCGCAGGGAAGTCCTTCGGCATCCGGAAGGTGTCGGTCATCTGGCCGATCATCAGCCCGTTGCCGCTGAAGTTGCGCTGGTGATGCTCCATGATGTACGAGGTCATGTTCCAGTCGGCCGGCTCTGCGTAAGTCTTGATGGTCGGGAGCGGCGGGAGCGACTGGAAGCCGAACTCGCTCTGGAAGCGCGGGTAGGTATCGCGGTACGCGGTGAAGGGCTTGCGGCCGTGCCAGACTTCCCAGTAGTGACTATCGCCCTGCACCTCGCCGTTCGGATTCTCGAACGGGGTGTCGGATGACGGCGACGAGGGCCAGTAGGCCGTGTCCGGGTCCTCCTCGGCCACCCAGCCGGGCAGCGTGCGGTGGAAGAACTGGTCGTAGGCGGCCTTGAGCCCCTGCAACTCGGGCGTGTTCCAGCCCCAGCCCCACCAGCCCCACTCCATCTCGTTGTTGCCGCACCAGAGGCACAGCGACGCGCGATGGCGGATGCGCCGGATGTTGTCGACGGCCTCCGCGTGGACGTTCTCGACGTAGGCCGGGTCGTCCAGCGGGTAGATGCTGCATGAGAACATGAACTCCTGCCAGACGAGGACGCCGTACTTGTCGCAGTAGTCGTAGAAGCGCTCCTCCTCGTACAGGCCGCCGCCCCAGACCCGCAGCATGTTCTGGTGCGAGTCAGCGGCAGAGCGAATCAGGCCCTCGAGATACGCGTCGGAGATGCGCGTGGGGAAGGAGTCCGCGGGAATCCAGTTGCTGCCCTTCGCGTAGATAGGCACGCCGTTAACGACGAACTGCCACGACTTGCCCCATTCGTCCGGCTCCTGGCGCAGCTCGATGGTGCGCAGGCCGATCTGGTATGACCGGCTGTCCAGCACCGTGTCGCCGCTGGACAGGGCGACCTCAACGCCGTAGAGCGTCTGGCTGCCGTAGCCGTTCGGCCACCAGAGCTGCGGATGGCTGACTGGCACCGCCAGGCTGGCGCCCGGCGCGCAGGCGTTCGCCGCCTCGCTGACGGAGCCATCCGGCGCGGTCACGCGCAGCGTCGCGGTCAGCGGGCTATCGCCCCACTGCTCCGCGGACACCTCGGCCAGCACTTCGACCCCGCCTTCGCCCAGGCCTGCGCCGTGAGCCTGACGCAGATGCACCTCGGAGATGCGCGCGGTGCTCTGCCCCTCCAGCCGGATATCCTTCCAGATGCCGATGGGCGGCAGCATCGGGCCCCAGTCCCAGCCCCACTGGCACGGCGCCTTGCGCAGATGCGGGCCGCCGGGAATCGCCTGGGACACGCCCTTCATCGGCCGTGCGGCCTGGTGCTCGGACGCGTAGCGGACCGGCGACGCGAACAGGACGGTGAGGACGTTCTCGCCCGCGACCAGCAGCGGCTTGACATCCCACTCATAGCGGCGGAACATGTTATCGGTCTCGCCCAACACCTGCCCGTTGAGGGTTACGGTGGCCAGCGTGTCGAGGCCGTCGCAGACGAGCAGGACGCGGTCATGGGCCAGCAGCGCAGCGTCCGCGGTGAACGCCCGGCGATACTCCCAGTCGCTCTCCGCCACCCACTGCACGCGCTTCTCGTTGTCGGCCACGAACGGGTCGGGGATGCGGCCCGCGGCCATCAGGTCGGTGTGGACGCCGCCGGGAACCTGCGCGGGGAGCCAATCGATGTCCAGGCCGGCGTCGGGCTGGACGCCTCCGGCGTGACGGAACTGCCAGGCGCCGGTCAGAGATTGTGTGTACACGGGTTCTTCCTTCCTTTGCATATGGGGCATAAGCATAAAGGAACCCGTTTTCTGACAGAAAACGGGTTCCTGAGAAGCAGCTACCTGGCAAACGCGCGGAACGGGTTATCCTGCATCAGCCGGCGCACGGTCGCATCGTCCACGCCCGCGGCCTGCAGCTTGGGCAGGAACACGTCCACGATGTAGGTGAACGGCTTGGGGGTTCCGCCGCCGGGCTGAGCCGGGTCATACCAGCCGCGATCCTGGCTGAGCAGGAGCTGGTTGCCGAACCCGGCCTGAAGCGCGTCCAGGATGCGCCCGATGAACATATCATCGCTGTCGGGGCTGGTGATGCCGTCGTACTCCAGCCACGCGCCCCGGCGCGCCATTTCCACGTGCAGCGCAAAATCCGGCTCGACGTGGGTGTGAATCCAGATGAAGCGGCTGGCCGGGACGCCGTACTGCGCCAGGATGTCGAGCTGGTCGCGCACGACGCGGCCCCGGATCGTGTGGCTGCCGATGACCGCGCCGGTGTCGCGGGCCGCGCGCGCGGCCGCGCGCAGAATCTTGGTCTCCGCAGGCGTCAGGCCGTCATCGCCCGCGCTCAGCTTGATCCAGCCCGCCTGCACGTTGGAGCCGATAATGAAGCCGTCCAGCTCGTTGCGCATCCACTCGTAGAGGGCGTCCTCGCTCGCCTTCTGCGCCCACGCGGGCACCCACGGCTCGCGATAGATGCCCGTCGGCGCGACGAGGGGGAACCCGGTCGCCAGCGAGACCGCCTGCAGGATGTCCGCGCGGCGGCCCACGCCCAGCGTGCTCGGCTCCACAATCGCAGTGATGCCCGCCTCCGCCGCGGCGGCGAGCTGCGGCTGCATCAGGCGGATGACATCACCCGCATCGGCCTGGCCCTGTTCCGGATGGTCCGGCGTGCGCAGGTCCACGAAGACGTGCTCGTGGGGCAGGATCATGCCCAATTCATCGGCGCGTTTTGGCCCGAGGGTCGTAATCAGATGAGGCATTGTCAACTCCTTGACAAGAAACCAGAAGTGGCTGGCTCTGTTTATAACATAGACTCGCGCATTCGCGTAAATGGTATCGAGGCTGCAGCCACGGAATAGCCACAGAGAACACCGAGGCCACCGAGATTAGAGGTTTGGCCGCTCTGAATCAACCTCTGTGGATTCTGTACTCTCGGTGGCTGAACATATGCAACCGAGAGCGCGTTCCGGCGTAGAGACGAACGAGGATGTAATACGCGATATGACACCCAACCCCATCCATTCCCGGATTGCTGACCGGTGACAGGGCACTACGATTTCATCATCGCGGGGGGCGGCTGCGCGGGGCTGTGCCTGGCCCACGCGCTCATCCACAGCCCGCTCGCCGGCCGCTCGATCCTCATCGTCGACCGCGACGACAAGGACCAGAACGACCGCACGTGGGCCTACTGGAGCACCGAGCCATCGCCCTTCGAGCCCATCGTCCAGCGCCGGTGGACCACGCTGCACTTCTCGGCCGCGGGACAGCCCGCCGGCACGTTGGAGACGGGCGACTGGCACTACGCCATGATCCGGGGCGATGACTTCTACCGCCATGTGCGCGGCGAGCTGGCCGCGCGGCCCGAGGTCACGTGGATCAAGGCCACGGTCAAGCGCATCGAAGACGGCGCGGACGCGGCAACCGTGTGGCTGGACGTCGATGGCGCGGGCAACGCCCCGTGGCAGCCATGTCACGGCACGTGGGTGTTCGACAGCCTGTTCAACATCCACAAGTTCGAGCCGGACCCGGCGCGCTACCGCTATCTCAAGCAGTGCTTTAAGGGCTGGTTCATCGAGACGCCGGAGGATGCGTTCGATCCCAGCGCGGCCATCATCTTCGACTTCCGCACGCCCCAGGCCGGGGAAATGCGCTTCTTCTACGTGCTCCCTACGTCCCCGCGCGCTGCGCTGGTGGAGTACGTCGGGCTGAGCGAGGTGGATTACGACGCGCTGCTGGACGAATACGTTCATGGGGTGCTCGGTATCCA
>CAZTMA010000085.1:637-22389 GCA_964614645.1 uncultured Anaerolineales bacterium | reverse complement strand
CAAGCTGCAGTCCGTCCTCCCTTGCCGAGTCAGCACCCACAAGCCTGGAGAACGGGCGTGTTCGTCCCAGATTTGCACATTCGTGACTCAGTCTGACTCGTAATGCCCTTCGGAAGGCCGGTGTGGCCCCATCAACAATGAGTATGTCGTTCGCCAAATCCAGCTCTGGTATTCTCAAAATCAAACTGGTAAGAAGTTCAACTGTTAGTTCCTGACCGCTTAGCATCCACCAACGATTCCCTAACTGTCGCTTGTCCAGAAATACGATACGAACTCGGAATGGAATCGTTCGTATTGTCTCGAAGAACGCAACCTTCTGGCGTTCCCTTGTTCGGTAGTATTTGAACTCGAACCCATTCGGCAGATGGAACACTTTCCTCAACGCTTCGAAAGTCGGTAAGGACGTTCGTTGCGGCAACTGCACCAGAGCCAGAACAAAGTGGGTCGAAGCCCCTGGCGCAAAAGGACTACCGGGATCACCGGAGTCATCGAGGAAATGAAACTGGGCCATGAGTCAACTCATCTGCTCTAACCCCAATATCCCCCGGTATATCTGCTCGTCCAACAGAGCCTGGCGCAGGTTTTGGCCCCAGAGCAACGGGTGCATGCCCTTCCAGCGGCGCTGCGCGAAGTCGGCCAGGGCCGCAGTCGCCTGCCCCGCGTCCACCTGCCCCAGCTCGTGCAGCACACCCGCCGCGCGGTAGCCGCAGAACCCGCCCTGGCAGGGGCCCATGCCGAGCCGCAGGTCTCGGCGCAGGTCGTCCAACACCCAGGGCGCAACTACGTCGGGATGCTCGCTCGCGGCGCGCTCGATGTCCTTGCGCGTCACCAATTCGCATTCGCAAATCAGCGCGTTGGGCGGCGTCGTCTTGTTCGCTGCGCCTTCTTCGACCTCTGCCAGTCGCAGGCCCAGATAATGCGGCTTCGGCCCGTCGAACGGCATACGCACGTCCGGCACCAGGAACTCCTGCGTCCGGCAGGGCGCGGTGACGCCGAGCTGCGCGCAGGCCACATCGGCCGCGCGCTCTGCCATCAGCCGGTAGGTGGTGAACTTGCCGCCGACGATCGTAACCAGACCGCCCACGCCGTCGCGCTCCTGGTGATCCAACACCGCGAAAGTGCGCTTGGCCTCGCGGCCCGATGCGCTGCCGCCTTCCTCGTACAGCGGGCGCACCCCAGCCCAGGCTCGCAGCGCGCGCACCTGGCTGAACCCGGGGACCATCTTCTCGCCCTCGTCCAGCATCCGCTCGATTTCCCACGTTTCCACGCTGGTGACGTCAGGGTTGGCGACGTTCACGGAGGTGGTGCCGATGACCGCCACCGTGCCGACGGGCACCAGGATGTCGCCGTCGCCCGGCGGATGGCACCTATTGATGATCGTGTTGACGAAGCGGTAAGCCATCGCGACCATCGTGCCCTTGCTCGGCCTGACCGTGACCGGGCAGCCCGCCATCGCGGCAATCTGGCCGGCCCACGCGCCTGCGGCGTTGATCGTGACCGCCGCGTCGAGCCGGTGCTCTTCGCCCGTGCGCCGGTTGCGCAAGGTGGCCCCGACGACCCGTCCCCCTGCCAGATGCAGGTTCACGACTTCGTGATAGGTCAGCACGGTTCCGCCCAGGGCCTGCACCGCCGCGCCGAGCGCGGTCAGCACGTCGAACGAATCACACGAGGCGTCAGGTACGCGGAACGCGCGCGTGCTGGCGGGGTTGAGCGCAGGTTCATCCTTCAGCATCTGGCCGATGCTGATCTCTTCGGTCTCGATGCCGCATGCGCGGCACGCGGCCACCCACTTGTCGGCATAAGCCGGGTCATCACCGGGCGTGGTGATGAAGAGGCCTCCCGTGTCCTCGATGGCGTGGGGCAGGATCCGGCGGAGGATGCGGTTCTCCTCGATGCACTCGCGGGCGGATTCGGGGTCGCGCACGGCATAACGGCCGCCCGAGTGCAGCAGCCCGTGATAGCGCCCGGAGGTCCCGTCGGTCAGGTCGGCCCGCTCGACGAGCGCAACGCGCAGGCCGCGCAGCGCCAGGTCCAGCGCCGCGCCCCCGCCGGTCGCTCCCCCGCCGATGATGAGGACATCGAAGGTTTGTGGAATGTCCATGGTTGCCTCTGACGATTACAGATTGAAGATTGAAGATTGAAGATTTCTGCAAGTTGCAGGACTTCGGGTTTGACGCAGTTGACAATCAGCGATAAGGGTCATCCGCAATCTGTAATCTTCAATCTTCAATCCAGTTCATCGCCCGTTCGACCGCGCGGTGCCAGCCGCGATAGAGGCGGCTGCGGTCGTCGTCGGACATGGCCGGCTGCCAGGTGTGGCCTATCTGCCAGTTGCGGCGCAGGTCGTCCGGATTGTCCCAGTAGCCGACGGCCAGCCCGGCCGCGTAGGCCGCGCCGAGCGCGGTCGTCTCCGCGACGACGGGCCGCACGACGGGCACGCCCAGGATATCGGCCTGGAATTGCATCAGCAAGTCATTATACACCATGCCGCCGTCCACCTTGAGCGCGGTGAGCTGCACGCCCGAGTCCTGCTCCATTGCATCCAGCACCTCGCGTGTCTGGTAGGCAGTCGCCTCCAGCGCAGCCCGGCAGATGTGATTCTTGTTGACGAACCGGGTCAGGCCGACGAGGACGCCGCGTGCATCCGCCTGCCAGTAGGGGGCAAACAGGCCGGAGAACGCCGGGACCAGGTAGATGCCGCCGCTATCCGGCACGCGCGCGGCGTAGTCCTCGATGTGCTGGGCGAAGTCGAAGAAGCCCAGGTTGTCGCGCAGCCACTGGACCAGTGCGCCCGCAATGGCAATGGAGCCTTCCAGCGCGTAGACCGGCGCGGCACGGCCCATGCGGTAGGCCACGGTGGTCAGCAGCCCGTGTTTGCTGGGCACGGCTATCTCGCCCGTGTTGAGCAGCATGAAACAGCCCGTGCCGTAGGTGTTCTTGGCCTCACCGATGCTGAAACAAGTCTGTCCGACGAGCGCGGCCTGCTGGTCGCCCAGGTCGCCGCAGACAGGGACCTTGCCGAAGGTGTAACCGTAGAATTCCGGGTCGCTGGAGGGACGGATGGCCGGGAGCATCTGGCGGGGGATGCCCAGGATGCGCAGAATCTCAGGGTCCCAGTCGAGCGTGTGGAGGTCCATGAGCAGAGTACGGCTGGCGTTGGTTACGTCGGTGACGTGCGTGCCGCCGTTCGGCCCGCCGGTCAGGTTCCAGATGAGCCAGGTGTCCACATTGCCGAACAGCGCGGTACCCCGCTCGGCGGCCGCGCGCAGCCCCGGCACGTTGTCGAGCAGCCACTTGATCTTGGGGCCGGAGAAGTAGTTCGCCAGCGGCAGGCCGGTCCGGCTGCGGAAGCGATCCTGCCCGCCCTCCAGCGCCAGCTCGGCGATGATACGGTCGGTGCGCGTATCCTGCCAGACGATGGCGTTGTAGTAGGGCTTGCCCGTCTCCCGGTCCCACACGAGGGTTGTCTCGCGCTGGTTGGTGATGCCGACGGCAGCGAGGTCGCCCGGCGTCAGGCCGCACTTATCCAGCGCCTCGCGCGTGACGGTCTGCGTCTTGGCCGAGAGTTCGAGCGGGTCGTGCTCGACCCAGCCGGCTTGGGGATAAATCTGGCGATGCTCGAGCTGGTGGGCGCCGATGGCTCTGCCGCCGCGGTCGAAGATGATGCAGCGGGTGCTCGTGGTGCCCTGGTCAATCGCCGCAACGTACTGACTTGCGTTCGGGTTAACCGCCATGGTCATCCTCCCATAAAACAGTACAGACCAGGCTCGTTATCACGCAACCTGGTCTGTCGATCATACCATACTGTCTTAGAATTTGGAGAAGCGGGTGTGAGGTGCGCCGCAGATGGGGCACTTGTCCGGCGCTTCGCCGTCCATTGTGAACCCGCAGACGCCGCAGACGTAGACGTCGCCCATGTCGGTGTCCTTGCCGGCGGCTACGGCGGCTTTGGCAGCGGCGTAGAGTGCCGCATGCACCTTCTCGGCTGCCAGCGCGTCCTCCATGCTGCCCTGGGCGCGCTTCTCCTCATCGGCCAGCGCAGCCGCGATGAACTCGGGGTACATGCTGTCGATCTCGTAGCTCTCGCCGCCGAACGCCTCTTCGAGGTTCTCCGCGGTCTTGCCGAGCCCGAGCGCGCGCAGGTGATTCGTTGCGTGAATCTGCTCGGAGAAGGAAGCTGCGCGGAACAGGCGCGCGATATTGGCAAGGCCTTCGCGCTCGGCACGTTCGGCGAAGGCCATATACTTCATGTGGGCCTGGCTTTCACCGGCAAATGCGGCCTGCATGTTCTCCAGGGTCGTCTCTTTCATGGGTCATCCTCCTCGTTTTGGCGCGCCACAACGGGCGGCATCTTGTGCGTAATGTAACATGCAGCCGGGAGATTGTCCATGACGGGGAACATAGTCGCCGTGACGGAGACCACAGCGACAGAACGCAAATAGAACGCTGATATTCTGAAAAAACCAAACAAAAATCAGCGTCATCAGCGTTCTATTTTCGCACGCCCTCACCAATCAGCGTGCGAACAGCCGCGGGGAGCGGGGTTCGGTGCCGTTCTGCAGGCGCTTGATGTTCGGGCGCAGCGACCACGTGACGGCCAGGGCTGCGCCGAGCGCGTAGACGAGGTGAATCCACGGGCCCAGCCCCAGCGCCGCACGCACGGCCATGGTAACAGGAATGACGGCGGCAATGACCAACGACGTGACCGAAGCATAGCGGAGGACGTTGAGGCCGAAGGGCAGCAGTGGAATCAGCCAGAGCGCGGACAGCGGCCACAGCGCCACGCACACGCCGATGTTAGGCCCGGTGCCGGCGCCGCCCTTGAAGCCGAGGTAGGGAGACCAGTTGTGGCCGACCACGGCGGCGATGCCCGCCACGACCTCGACCCACGGCGAGCTGCCGCCGACCCAGCGTGCAATGACAATCGCGAGGATGCCCTTGAGAATGTCGCCCGCGCCGGTCAGGACCCCGGCCCATGAGCCGCCGGCCCGTATGGCATTGGTGCCGCCCGTCCGCCCGCTGCCGTGCCGGCGGATGTCCTGTCCCTTCATCGCGTAGATGACCAGATAGCCGACGGGTATCGCGCCGATCAGATACCCCAAGACGCCTGCCAAAATCACCCGATACCACAACATTGTGACCTGTACCTCGATCCTATAGCTGGATGCCCGAAGCCAGAAGCTCGAAGCTGGAAGCTGCTGCTAGAAGCTGGAAGCCTTGCTGGGGAGCTTTCGATTTGACTAACACTTGTGCTGCGCAGAAGTTGCGTGTCCCTGCATGGGCGGAGTCCGCATTCTCACATGCCGATGGACTCCCCGCGCGGTGCATCTGAGGATGCGCCGCTCCTCGAGGGTCCTGAATTCGGTTCCCAATGGCACCCGGTACGGGCGTTACCGCTCCAGGATATTGCTCAGGAACGCCTTGGTCCGTTCGTGCTTAGGCGCCTCGAAGAGCTGCTCAGGCGGGGCTTCCTCGACAATCTTGCCCTGATCCATGAACACGATGCGGCGGGCCGCAGCGCGCGCGAACCCCATTTCGTGCGTCACGCACAGCATGGTCATGCCGCTCTGCGCCAGGTCCAGCATGACGTCCAACACTTCCTTGATCATCTCCGGATCCAGCGCGCTGGTGGGCTCGTCGAACAGCATGATCTTCGGGTTCATCGCCAGCGCCCGCGCGATTGCCACGCGCTGCTGCTGGCCGCCGGAGAGCTGGCCGGGGAACGAGTCGGCCTTCTCCGGGATGCCGACCCGCTCCAGCAGCTCGCGCGCGACGCGCTCGGCTTCCTCCGTGCTGCGCCGGCGCACGATGCGCTGGGCGAGGGTGATGTTTTGCAGGGCGGTGAGATGGGGGAACAGGTTGAACTGCTGGAACACCATGCCCACTTCTGCGCGTACCGCGTTGATGTCGGTGGACTTGTGCGTGAGGTGGATGCCATCCACGATGATCTCACCGGAATTGACCGCTTCCAGGTGGTTGATCGTGCGCAGCAGCGTGGACTTGCCTGAGCCGCTCGGCCCCACAATCACCAGCACCTCGCCCGGCGCGACGTCCATGCTCACATCGTCCAGGGCGTGGATCTTGCCGAACCACTTGTGAACATGCCGTATCTGGATAATGTTTTCTGGCATGTGAATCCTTCCTACCTGCGTTCCACGGACATGCGGCGTTCGAGGCTGGTCGCGAGGCGTGTGAACAGCACTGTCAATATAAGGTAAAGCAGCGCAACAATCAAATAAGTGTCGAAGCTCTGGAACGTGCGGCCCACGTACTCGCGGCCGCGCCGGGTCAGGTCGGGCAGGCCGAGGATCGACACAAGCGCGCTGTCCTTGAGCAGCGTCACGAACTCGTTGCTCATGGGCGGCAGGATGACCCGCACGGCCTGCGGCAGGATGATGTGGCGCATAGCCTGGAAATAGTTCATGCCCAGCGAGCGCGAGGCCTCCATCTGGCCTTTCGCAATGGACTGGATGCCCGCCCGGAACACCTCGGTCATGTATGCGCCATAGGCGAAGGTGAAGGCGATGACCGCGGCGGAGAAGTCCCGTATCTTCAGCTCGCTCAGGGCCGGGATCTCGCGAAACAGGACCGGGATGCCATAGTAGAGCCACAGCAGCCAGACGAGGACGGGCACCCCGCGCACGACCTCGACGTAGAGGGAGGCAATGCCGCGCAGAAGCCCGATATTGGCGACGCGGAACACGCCCATGACCATACCGACGAGGACGATGAACAGGAACGAGACGATCGTCAGCTTGAGGGTCAGAAAGATGCCGTCGCCTTCACCGTAGGTGCCGATGACGAAGCGGAAGATAACCCCGTAACGCTCCGGGTAGCGAAGGTACAGGAAGATAGCGAGTGCGATGGCACCGATCAGCAGGAGCCAGTAGCGGTCAAAGTGTTTCCAGCGGCTCTCATTGCGCGGACGGAGCGGGGCCGGAAGCGGTGCAGAGCCCACTGTGGTTTTGGGGGTTTCGGTCACCTTACAAACTGCTCCTTCGGCGCCGGCGGCGGTGACGAGTGTTCACCGCGACGACGCCAGAAATGTCCATGAGATAGTGATCGCCGGTATGGTCTGCCGCGCGGCCCTATTTGCGCAGGCGCGGGTCCAGTGCGTCGCGCAGGCCGTCGCCCAACAGGTTGAAGCCCAACACGGTCAGCATGATTGCCAGGCCGGGGAAGAAGACCAGGTGCGGGGCTGTGAACACCTGGTTGCGCTCCGCGCCCAGCATCGAGCCCCATTCGGCCATGGGAGGCTGTGCGCCAAGGCCGAGGAACGACAGCGCGGCCGCGTCCAGGATGGCCGTCGCGATGCCGAGCGTGCCCTGCACGATCAACGGGGTCAGCGTGTGAGGGAGGATGCTGCGCGTCAGGATGCGCATGGGCGGCACACCCACTGCGCGGTCCGCGAGCACGAAATCCCACTCCTTGACGGTGAGGACGCTGGCACGCGCCACGCGCGCATAGGCCGGGATGGAGACGATGCCGATGGCGAGCAGCGCATTAATCAGCCCCTCGCCCAGCACGGTCACAATCGCGATGGCAAGGAGCAAGGCGGGGAAGGCCAGCAGCACATCCATGAAGCGCATGATGAGGTTGTCGGCCCAGCCGCCCAGGAACCCCGCCAGCGCGCCGAGGATGGTGCCGATGACGATGGCAAAGCCGACCGTTGTCAGGCCGACCATCAGAGATATGCGCGCACCATACAGGACCCGGCTGAAGAAGTCGCGCACATTGCCATCGGTGCCCATGATATGCTGCGGCCTATCTGCCGGGCAGCCGAGGATGTGGATGCACGGCGACTCGCGCTTCTTGACATCTTCCTTGCCGATGAGCGGCTGGTTGGGCGGGTAGGGCGCGATGACCGGCGCAGTGACGGCGATCACGATCATGAACACCAGGATTACCGCACCCACGATGGCCGACTTGGTGTGGCGCAGCGCGCGCCACGCGTCCTGCGTGGGGCTGCGCGGGGGGCGGTCGGCAATGGTTTGCGAGACGGTCGTGGCCAGGGTGTCGGTCGCGGTCATGCTGTCCTCAGGCAGAGATGTTCCACTGGAACGTCTCTACACGGTTCCGATGGATGATTACCCCAACCGCACGCGCGGGTCGAGGAATGCGTAGAGCAGGTCTACAAACAGGTTGATGATGACGTAGGCGGCCGCGATAATCAGGGTAAAGCCCTGCACAATCGCATAATCGCGTGCCTGGATGGCATCAAAAAGGATGCGGCCCACCCCGGCCAGGTTGAAGATGGTCTCGGTGAGCACTGCGCCGCCGAGCAGGCTGCCCAAGGACAGCCCGATGATGGTCACGACGGGGATCAGCGCGTTGCGCATCCCGTGGCGCAGGACCACGCGGCGCTCGTTCAGGCCTTTGGCCCGCGCCGTGCGCACGTAATCGAGGCTCAGCACGTCGAGCAGGCTGGAGCGCGTCATGCGGGCAATAATCGAGAGCGGAATCGTGCCCAGCGCGACCGCCGGCAGAATCATGTGCCGGAAAGTGTCCCAGAAGACGGGCATGTTGAACGTGAGCAATGAACTGAATAAGTGCATGTTCGACAGGAACGAGAGCATTGAATTGAGCGGGCCCGGCTGGAGGTTGAGATTCCAGGCCTCCTGGATGGTCGGCACAATCAGCCCGGGTGCGTTGCGGCCTGAGGGCGGCAACTGAAAGGGCGTATCCTTGAGCGTCAGGGCGAACAGGTAGGCCAGCATGAGGCCGAGCCAGAACACAGGCATCGACACGCCGATGTTGGCGATAATCATCGTCACGACATCGACGATCGAGTTGCGCCGGTAAGCGGACCACAGCCCAGCCAAGACCCCCACGATCGTGGCGAAGATCAGCGCCGAAAGCGACAGCTCGATGGTGACGGGCAGGCGCTCGACAATCAACTGGGTGACCGGCCGGCCATAGCGGAACGACTGGCCGAGGTCGCCCTGTGCGACATCCTTGAGGTAGATGCCAAACTGGGTCGGGATGGACTCATTCAGCCCGTAGCGCACATTGAAGGCGTCGCAAATCTGGGCGGTGGCCTTCTCGCCCAACATCGCGCGGCAGGGATCGCCGGGCAGCAGGCGTGCCAGCGCGAAGGTCACGAACAGGATACCCAGCAGCACCGGCACTGCGGCCAGGATCCGCTGGCTGATGAAACGCAGCATGGTCGCTCCGAACTCAGCAATCAGGAATTACGAATTAGGAATTACGAACACCGTTCGAGATTCCTAATTCGTAATTCTCAATTCCTGATTTGCCTTATTCCGCCGGCGGTGCGTTCAGGAACTGCCCGAACAGGCCGGGGAAGTAGGTGAAGGAGCCGTCGCGGCCCACATGCAGCGGGTGCGCGGCATCCCACTGGACTGCGTAGGACAGGATGACGTCCTGGCTGTCAAACTCGCTGCCATCGTGGAAGGTCACGCCCTCGCGGAGCTTGAACGTCCACTCGGTCAGGTCGTCGCTGGCTTCGTAGCTCTCGGCCAGGGCGGGCTGCACCGCGGTGCCGCCGATTTCGTAGGACAGCAGCGCCTCGTTGATCTGCTCGCAGACACGCAGCGCCTCGCCGTCGGTCTCATCTGCGCAGTAGAGGCCCGCAGGCTCGCCGTTCTGCATCCAGACCAGCGTATCGCGGCCGCCCGGGTCTATGCTGGCGAAGTGCTCGTTGCTTAACGGGCTGGCATGCGCGCCGGTCACGTCGGCCTTGAAGACCGTCGCGGAGCCGCCGTGCGCCACGGGCACCATCGGCACATGCTGCTTGATCAGGTTATTCGCCTCGGCGTACAGCACGTTGCGTGCCGCCGGGTCCGCCAGCGAGGCGGCTTCCTTCAGCACGGACCAGATATCCTCGAAGCCTGCCCCGAACTGCGGGGAGGCGCCCTCACCGAAGTGATAGTCGAGGAAGTTGGTCTGGTCCGGGTAGTCCGCGCCCCAGCCCAGCAGGTACATGGTCAACTGGCCCTGGTCCGCCGCATCGAGGAACGCGCCGGATTCCATGACGGTGATGTTGACGGTGATGCCCAGCTCGGCAAGCTGCGCCTGGATGTCCTGGGCCACGATGCTCGGCTCAGGCAGGTAGCCGCGCACGACGTCGCGGTAGGCCAGGTCAACCGTGAAGCCATCCCCATAGCCCGCTTCTGTCAGCAGGGCCTTGGCCGCTTCCAGGTCGAAATCGTACCACGCGTCGCCATCGCAGCCGCCCGGGATCGCGCAGGGCGTAAAGTGGCTCGCGACTTCGGAGCCTTCGGGGTAGAAGTTATCGACGATGCGCTGCCGGTCGAGGCCGATGGCAAGCGCCTGGCGCACCTTCTCGTTGTCGAACGGGGTCTTGTCCCGGTTGAAGCCAAGATAGAAGGTGTTGAGCGCCTGGCGCGGATACAGGGCCAGGGTGTCATCGTTCTGGATGGTCTCGAAGTCGTCCGGGGTCGGGTTGTCGATGCCGTCCACGGTCCCCGACTGCAGCTCGGTCAGGCGCTGCGCGCCCTGCGTCTGCCACTGGAAGACCAGGGTCTCGGCAATCGCCTTGTCGCCCCAGTAGTCTTCGTTGCGGGTCATGATGATCTGGCTGCCCTTCTGCCACCGCTCCAGCTTGTACGGGCCGGTGCCAACAGGGTTCTCGATCAGTTGCGTGCCGCCGCCGCCGGTGCTTTCGAGATATTCCGTCGGGTGAATCTGGAAGGCGGAGAAGGCAACCTTCGACGGGAAGGCCACATCGGACTGGCACAGCGTGAACTTGACGGTCAGTTCGTCCACCGCCTCGATGGACTTGATGATCCCGCCATACTCGCAGTCGGCCGCGGCGTAGCTGGTATCGGTGACAACAGCCTGGTTGCCGGTGGCCGCCGGTTCCTCGGTCGCGCCTGCGGCTGCGGGCTTCATGCCGATCCACTTCTCGTAGATGGCATCATATTCGCCGCTGGCCTTGACGTTCGCCAGCCCCGCATTGAACAGCGGGAGCACGCCCTCGGGATCGCCCTTGCGGACGGCCAGCGCGAAGCTCTCGTTGGTCGGCAGTTCGCCCACGATCTTCAGCTTGCCCTGGAACTGGGGCGACTGCAGGGCGTAGTTGGCCGCGACGGGCGTGTCAACCACGACCGCGTCGATGTTGCCGTTGACGAGGTCCTGGAGGGCCAGGTCGGGGCTGTCATACTGCTTCGGCTCCATGCCCAGCTCGCGCACGGCAATCGCGCCGGTGGTCTCGATCTGGACGCCGATGGTCTTGCCCTGCAGGCCGGCTGCATCGGTAATCTCGGCGTTCTCGGCTGTCACGACGATCGACTGATTGGAATCGAAGTACGGATCGGAGAAGTCCATCGCCGCCTTGCGATCTTCAGTCACTGTGACCGATGAGATGATCGCATCGTACTGGCCCGCTTCGAGGCCTGCGAAGATGCCATCCCAGGCGGTGTTCTGGATTTCGACCGTAAAGCCCTGGTCCGCGGCAATCGCATTGATGAGATCAATGTCGAAGCCGGTCACCGCCTTGTTCTCGTCCACGAACTCCATGGGCGGGAACGATGCATCGCTGGCAATCGTGAACGATTTGGCCTCGGCTGGGGCCGCAGCCTCAGTAGGCTGGGCTGCTTCCGTGGGCTCGGCAGCGGCCGCAGTCGGTTCGGCTGCCGTCGTTGCGGCTGGGGCCTGGCCCGCCGGCTGTCCGCCGCCGCAGGCTGCCAAAATGCCGAGCAGCATGACGGTGACGGTGAGCAGACTGAGGTTCCTCAGTACCTTCATGGGTTCTCCTCCTGGTGAAATAGTCGACGCGAGGACCGATATCAGCGCGGGGATGTCGCGTCGCATCTCCGCCGGCCGGGCAGAGTCTTCGTCGCGCCACGACATTGTGTGGGACGTCGCCTGTACGCAGTGCGCGCAGCGCATCAATTGCGCAGCGTACAATGGAGTACAATTATAGCGGCGCGATGGAGAATGTCAAACGCCCTCATTGCGCCATCATTTGTCAGGAACTTGTGCGTCGCGACTGACGTTTATCAGTATGCTGCGTAACCGTATTACGGGTTAAGTATGTTACAATTCCCGTTGCCTTGTGGCACAACGGAGGCTTATTTTGCTTGGTAAGACACACCTTGCCGTCCTGGCCCGAGTGGCCGTACTGGTCATCATCGTCGCAACCCTGACTGTGACGACAGCAACCGCTGAAGACAGCGGTGCGCAGGCGGCGACGGCGACGCCCAGGTCCACGGCTACCATACGACCCGCTGCGCGCACGCCCGTGCCGGCCGCAACGCGTGCCCGTGCGACGGTGCAGCGGGCCGCGACTCCAACACCCACGACAACGCCGCCGCCTACCCTGTCCGCACCGGTGGCCGACCTGCTCGAATCCGGGCGCTGGCATCAGCTCATCGGTGATTGCGAGTGGGCGCGCCGCGAGTTCGCGGAGATTGCCGCCGCTCAGCCGGCCTCGGCCGAAGCGGCAGAGGCGAATCACCGCATGGCGCAGTGCTATCTGCGTGACGACGCGGTGATCGAGGCGACCGACACCCTGGCGACGCTGCTCAAGAACGCGCCGCAGAACGACCCGCACCGGACGCCCGCGCAGTTCCTGTATGGGCAGGCGCTGGCAACGCTGCTGCGCTGGGAGGAGGCCGAGGCCGCCTACAGCGCGCATCTCAAGCTCGCGCCGGAACTCCAGTACCTGACCTGGCAGCGCATCGGTGCGATCCGCAAGACGCAGGACAACCTGGCCGGGGCCACCGAAGCGTTCACCGCCTCGCTCGCCAAGTCGCCGGATTGGACCAACACGGTCCAGATTCGCCGTAACCTGGCCGACCTGGCCTTGATGCAGGACCGGCCGCAGGATGCAGTAGTGCAGTACGATGCGCTGCGCGGGGACAACGAGACCGGCGCGCTGGCCGCGGAGATGCATTACCTGTCGGGCAATGCCCTGGCACTGACCGCGCCTGCGCCCATTTCCACGGCGGCTGCGACCGCCCGTCCCACGGCCCGGGTGACGCCGCGGGCCAGCCCAACCCCGCTGCCCACCGCGACGCCCGTGCCCGTCCCCCCTGCCGCGCTGGAACGCTGGCGGGCGGCGATGGCCGCGGACATCACGAGCCGCTGGGCGCATGCGGCCATCGTCGCGCTGCTCGACGCCGGTGAGCCGGTGGACGAGTTCCAGCGCGGGGTCGCCAACTATCACACCGGCGTGTATGACCTGGCCATCGCCGCGTTCGACCGGCTGCGCGCGGCGGATGCCACCGGCAAGGGCGGGCTGGCCTGGTACTACTCCGGGTTGAGCTACATCGCGCTGGGCGACTATGCCACGGGCATCGGGGAGCTGGAGACGTTCATGGAGCGGGCGCCCGACCTGCCTCAGGTTGCGGATGCCTGGATGGCGAAGGCGCGCGCCCAGATGCGCGCCGGCGACGTGGCGGGCGCGCTGGAGACCTACCGCCAGCTGGCGGAACAGAAGCCCGACTCACCGCAGGCCCCCAAGGCCCTCTGGCAGTTCGCCATCCAGCAGGACCCGGAGCCGCCCGTGGCCGCAGCTGCCGAACGCTATCTCGACCTGGCCCGCCGCTTCCCGAAGGCCGACGAGGGCTGGCGCTCCTATCAGAACGCAGGGGTGATCTATTTCCGCCTCGGCAACTACCGGGCCGCGGCGGATACGTGGCGCGAGATGGCCGGCAAGACCGAGCTGCCTGCCTTCACCCGGCCGGTGGCCTATTACTGGCTCGGCCGCGCACTGCTCGCCCAGGGCGATCGCGCCGCGGCGGAGCAGGCGTGGCAGTCGGCGGAACAGGCCGGGCCGGAGAGCTACTATGGCCTGCGCGCGGCGGACTGGCGCGCGGGCCGCGAGCGCGAGGCGATGGACGGCCGCCCCACCGGCCCGGCGCAGTCGCCCAGGGTCGAGCCTGCACCGGGCTCGGCCGCCGAGAAGACGCAGATTGCCGCGTGGCTCAGGATCTGGGCGGGGCAGGGCACGCTCGACCTGCCGCAAGCCGTGTTGAAGGACGGCGACTGGCAGCGAGGCGAGGCGCTCCTGGAGCTCGGGTTCCGTCCCGCTGCCCTCGCGCAGTGGGAGCGCGTGCGGCAGCGCAACGAGAAGAACGGCTGGACGCTCGCAGCCCTCTCGCTGGCCTTCCGCGACCGCGGGGCCAACCGGCTGTCGCTCCTCGCAGCCGAGCAGGTGGTGGCGCTGTCGGGCAAGCTGATGCGCGAGGCGCCCGTGGCGCTGCAGCGGCTGGCCTATCCCATGCCGTATGAGGCTCTCATCCGTGCGGAGGCGGTCAAGTACAAGATCGACCCGCGGCTGCTCGCGGCCATCATCCGGCAGGAGAGCCGCTTCGAGGCAGGGGTCGCATCGGTCGCGGGCGCGCAGGGGTTGATGCAGGTCATGCCCGGCACGGCGGAGGGTATCGCTGCGCAACTGGGCCGGTCGGACTTCGAGGCGCACCACGCATACTACCCTTATATCAACGTTGCCTTCGGCGCGTTCTACATCGACCAGTGGGTGACGCACTTCGACGACAGCCTGTTCACCGGCCTGGCCGCATACAACGGTGGGCCGGGCAACGCACAGGTGTGGCGGCGCTGGGTGTCCAACGACGACGACCTGTTTGCCGCCGCAATCAACATCAACGAGACTCGCGTCTACGTCCAGGCCGTCTGGTCACACTACGAGGCCTACCGCAGGTTGTATCCGCAGTAGAAGGGCCGACCCTCACCTCCCTCTCCCGCACGGCGGGAGAGGGGAACCCTCTTAGAACGTTTTTGTCCTCGGTCTCATTCCGTGCTAACATGTACCCGTCACGACGGGGTGCAGTCGCGCCCCGCAATACCTTCCTCACGGCGGTCTGCTATCAGCCCTGCTACAGCCAAGGAGAATCCATGACGTTCAACGACAACACGCGCCCGGCCGGCCTGGACCTCGGCGCCGACCTCCAATCGACCATCATGCAATTGCAGGATCTTCAGGAACGCTTCCAGTACGAGCTTCAGTTTGCGGAGCAGCTCTGCACGTGGCACCCGGACGAGGCCGGCGACTGGCGCGGCCTGATGACCGAGGCTGCGGCGTCTGTTGCCGCCGCCCTCGCGACGGGCAACGTGGACACCGCGCGCGCGGCCATCAGGGCTGCGGAGCAGTCGCTGTCGCCCATCGCCCATGTCGCCAAGACCTACACCATCTACTGCGCAGGCCACGGACACATCGACATGAACTGGATGTGGTCCTGGCCGGAGACGGTCGCGGTCACGAATGACACCTTCGCGACCGTCCTCAAGCTGATGGATGAATTCCCGGAATTCCATTTCAGCCAGAGCCAGGCGAGCGTCTACGCCATCATCGAAGAGCACAATCCCGAGCTGCTCGCGCGTATCGCGCAGCGCGTGGCCGAGGGCCGGTGGGAAGTCACGGCCAGCCATTGGGTCGAGAACGACAACAACATGGCCGGAGCGGAAAGCCTCTGCCGCCACCTGCTCTACACGCGCGAGTACATGCAGCATCTCTTCGGCCTGTCGCCCGAGGACGTGCCCATCAACTGGTGCCCGGACACCTTTGGCCATGCCGCGACGCTGCCTGCGTACATGGTGCGCGGGGGCATCAAGTACATGTACCTCCACCGGCCCGGTGCAGTCGGCCCGGCGCGGCCCGGCATGTTCTGGTGGCAGGCGCCCGACGGCTCGCGCGTGCTCGTGCGCAACGACATGCTGTACGGCTACAACGGCGTCATCCGGCCCGAGGACCTGCTGAAGCAGATGGGCATCTTCATCGATCAGACGGGGCTGCGCTGCTCGATGTTCGTCTACGGCGTGGGCGACCACGGCGGCGGGCCGACGCGCCGCGACATCGTGCGCGGGCTCGACATGGACACCTGGCCCGTGTTCCCGAACATCAAGTTCAGCACCGCGCGCGCATTCTACGAGCGGGTCGAGCGCGAGGGCGCGGGCCTGCCCGTGCTGGACTGCGAGCTGAACACCGAGTTCACCGGCTGCTACACCACGCAGACACTTATCAAGCGCAACAACCGCTTTGCGGAGAACCACCTGGCGGACACGGAAGTGGCGTCGAGCCTTGCCTGGCTGGCCCTGGGCCGGAGCTATCCCGCAGACAAGCTGCGCCGCGGCTGGCGCGACACGCTCTTCTCGCACTTCCACGACATCCTGCCCGGCTCCGGCGTCCACGACACGCGCACCTACAACGATGGCCTGTACCAGCAGACGATGGCGATGACCGGCATGATCGAGCGACTCGCCCTGCGTCAACTGGCCGGCCAGGTGGACACCTGCTTCGCGCAGGGTCCGGCGGATGCACCCATACCGGCCTCGCGGCTCTCCAATGCGTTCGGCGCAGGCGTGGGCTTTATGTCCAGCAACGGCGCGTTGAGCCAGTCGGAGCAGAGCGCGGGCCAGGGCGACCGGCCCTTCGTCGTCTTCAACCCGGTGGCGTGGGAACGCGACGAGGTCATCGAGACGACCGTGTGGGACAACACCCCGCCCGGTGCGCTGCTGCCGCCGCTGGAGAAGCGCGCATTCAGCGTCCGCCTGCCCGACGGCAGCACCTACGCGCCGCAGATCGTCGGCTCCGGCAACTACTGGGGCCACCGCTACGTGCGCTTCGCGCTGCCGGTGCAGACGGCAGGCGCCGGCTATGCCACCTTCGCGCTGAGCGAGACCGCGGCCCCGACGGAGACCGTCCGGCCGGGCGTCTGGCAGTTGGGCGACCGCCAGCCGCAGCCGCGCAGCCACACGCAGCAGCCGCAGGAAGGGCTGGAGAACGACCTTGTGCGCGTGGAGCTGGACATGTCCCACGGCGGCATCCGCTCGCTGGTGGACAAGCGCAGCGGCCTGCAGCTCATCGGCCCCGAGCAGGCGGCGCGCGTCCTGGAATACGCGGTCGAACGGCCCAACGGCATGACGGCCTGGGTGATGGACAACATCGGCGCGGTGGAGTATCCGCGGGTGATCGACATCAAGCGCCAGTTGCGCGGGCCGTTCAAGGCCACCATCGAGGTCAAGCTGCGGGTGCAGGAGTCGGACATCACGCTGACCTACGAGCTGCGCGCGGGCGACCCACAGCTCTACCTGCACCTGGATGTGGTCTGGTTCCAGCGCGGGACGCCTGAAACGGGCGTGCCGATGCTGCGGCTGGCCGTGCCGCTCGCGCTGGCCGGCGCGCAGGGCCGCTACGAGGTGCCTTTCGGCGCGGTCGAGCGCGAACAGAACAGCGGGGAAGAAGTGCCCGCGCTCCAGTGGGCCCAGGTGACCGGCGAGGTGGACGGCGTGCAAGCCGGGTGTCTGCTGGTCAACGACTGCAAATACGGCTATGCGCTGGACGGCAGCACACTCCGCATGACGCTGATTCGCAGCAGCTACATGCCCGACATCCTGCCCGAAATCCGCCAGCACGAGATCCATGCGGGGCTGCGGCCCTTTGCGGGTGATCTGCCCGTCGCAGAGGCCGTGCGGCTGGGCCGGAATTTCAACCATGCGCTGCGGGTCGTCGGGACGGACGTGCACAGCGGGTCGCTGCCGTCCGCGGCGTCGTTCATGACGGTTGCGCCTGACACGGTCATCCTGGCGAACGTCAAGAAGGCGGAAGAGGATGATGCGCTGGTGCTGACCTTCTTCGACCCGACCGGCGAGGCGGCCGATGCGCGCGTCGGGTTCAACGCCGATGCCCTCGGTCGGCCGGCCAGCGCGGTCGAGGTCGACCTGATGGAGCGGCCGGCCGCGTCGTCAAGCGCGGCGATCAACGACGGCGCTGTGACGGTCCATATCCCGGCGTACGGCATCGCGGCAGTGAAGGTAGGATTCGCCGCGTAAGGTAAGACTTATCGGACAAAAAAGTAGGACGGGTTGACAACCCGTCCTACTTTTATTCTCTACAGATCGCGCCTGTTGAACGACCGGATGGCAAGCAGCAGCACGAGGACGGCATATCCCGCGGCATACCAGACCATCAGGTGGCTGGGCGCGCTCGCCGCGCCGAAGGGAGAGGCATCGAAGCCCAGCTCGCGCAGGAACGGCGGCTGGAGGATATACGCGGCGCGCTTCCACATGGCCTCGATGGGCAGGAACAGGCTGACGATGATGCCGATGTTGACCGCGGCCTCGTTCTGCAGATACGAGCCAATCTGCTCGATCCAGCCCGCGATGAACGCCAGGCCGTAGAACATGAAGATGACGACACCGTTCGCCAGCGCGGGCAGCCGCGTCCCGCCGAGCAGCGACAGCGACAGCACGACAAGCCCCTCCAGGACCATCAGGCCGACCGCCTGGGGCAGGTTGGCCGGGATGTAGCCCGACATAATGGCGACGAGCCCGGTCAGGCTGCCGGAGAGGATGACGGTGAACGCGGCCAGCAGCAGCCCCAGGCCGAGCCACTTGCCCGCCACCACTTCCCAGCGGCGCAGCGGTTTCGTGACGAGCGTCTGAATCGTGCCCGACGCGACCTCGCCCGCGATGGTGTCCACCGACATCAGCAGGGCCAGGACGACGACGAGGAAGTTGACGCCGTAGAGTCCGGCCAGTATGAAGAAGTTAACCGGCTCCAGCACGCGCGCAATCCCCTGGTTGAAGCGGCTGACGTCCCGGTACATGAAGTAGAACCCGACGCCAAAGATGATCAGGAACGCCAGGCCGAGCAGCACGATGGCCCAGACGATCTTGCGCATCCGGGCTTCGTCCAAAGTGATACGAGCAATCTTCAGGACATTCATAGTGCGGCGCCTCGTATCACCGTGATACGGGCAGTCTTGAGGATATTCATGGCGCGGGCTCCTCTTCGTGCATCACGCGCATGAACAGTTCCTCAAGCGGCAGGCGCTGCGGTGCGAGCGCGTAGAGCCGCGCGCCGCGCGTCACGAGGTAGTCGGCAATCGCGGGCAGCGCGTCAGGTTGGTCGATGGTCAGCATAAGGCGCGTGATATCGTCCGTCGGCCGCTCCGCATCGTGGGGCCGTTCCGCATCTGAGGATGCTCCACTCCTCTGCGTGAGGGGCGGGTGGCTTGAGGATGCTCCCCTCCTCTGCGTATGGGAGACGGTGGTTGAGGAGTCCGCATCCTCAGATGCGGACGGTCGCGCGTCAGATGTGGACGGCCGCACCGTCTGTCCAACAATCCGTCCCCACCGCGCCAGCCCGGCGACTATCTCAGCCGTCAGCCCGCCCGCGCGGATCTCCACCTCCGTCGCGCCGCCGGTCAGCTCGTCCAGCGTGCCCGCGCGCACGACCCGGCCCCGCTTGACGATGGCCACCCGGTCGCACGTGACCTCGACCTCACTCAGAAAGTGGGAGTTGAGGAACACGGTGACGCCCTGCGCCCGCAGGTCGTGGATGATATCGCGCACCTCGCGGCGGCCCACCGGGTCCAACCCGGAGGTCGGCTCGTCCAGAAAGACCAGCGCGGGGTCGTTCATGATGGCCTGCGCCAGGCCTGCGCGCTGCTGCATGCCCTTCGAAAACTCACCCAGCTGCGAGCGCATGCGGTCGCCCAGGCCGACGCGCTCGAGCAGCCGCGGGATGCGCTTCCGGCGCTCCGCCCGGCTCAGCCCGTACAGCCGCCCGTGCATGTCCAGAAAATCCCAGGCCGTCAGCCAGGCGGGAAAGCGGAAGTGTTCGGGCAGGAAGCCGACGCGCGCCATCGCGGCCGGATTGCCGGGGCGCTGGCCCAGGACGCGGGCCTCGCCCCCCGTCGGGTAGACCAGGCCGAGCAGCATCTTGACCGTGGTCGTCTTGCCCGCGCCGTTGGGGCCCAGAAAGCCAAAAACCTCGCCTGCAGCGACGTGCAGGTCGAGGCTGTCCACGGCCACGAGCGGGCCGTACTGTTTGCGGAGTGCGGTGGTGTCTATCAGCATTGTGAGTTACAGGTTAGGAGGTTGAAGGTTACAAGTTACGATTATGACCTGTAACCTTCAACCTCTGAACTTTCAACCGCTATCGCAGCGAGTCTGCGATCTGCAGGATGATCATTTCTTCCATGCTCTCGGCGTTCAGCGCGTGGACAATGCCGTCGCGCTCCCAGAGGAGCATGGTGTTCGAGTGCGGGCGGTTCTGATTTCCAAAGCTCTGCAGCAGCAGGCCGGTCGTGCCGTCGATGTTGACCTCCCGCGCCTCTCCGATGTCCGTCGGCATGGGGATAACGAGCGTGCTGGACCAGTCGATGGTTGTCGCCAGCCGGCGCGCCTCCTCCGGCGCGATGCCGAGCAACTGGAAGCCCGTCTCGCTCAGCGCGACGAGGTCGACGCCGTCCGGGATCTGCACATCCGGGCTGCGCGTCTGGACGAGGTTGAGCTCGCCCTGGGGCGTGCGGTAGGTGAGTATGGCGGCCGGGCCGAGGTCCACGTCGACCGTGATGAGGTCCGTAGGGGGCAGCCCCGCGGTGGACGCACCCACGGCCTGCAGCAGCGACTCCACGGTCGTGCGCTGCACCTCGTAGTGGACGGCAGGGCCGTGCTGCACTACGAATTCGGTGAAGAACGCGCGGTCCGGCGGTGCGGCCGGCATACGGACCGTGAAGCCGGCAAGCGCGGATGCCTGGCTGGCATCGCTGACGGTCTGGCGCGGGCCTTCATCGCGGGTCACCACCGGCTCCCCGAGCACGGATTCTGCGCTCTCGGCAAGGGACTCGAGCCTCTGGATCTGTTCAGGGTTGATCGGGATGACGGCGAACTTGCGGACCCGGAACAGGCCCAGGAAGTCCGCCGCGGCCTCGCGCACCGGCACGATGGTGAACAGGAGGCCCAGGCAGACGAGCGCGGTCAGCCCGATCATCACGGGCCGCAGCCGCGGGCCGAATAGTCGTTGACGTAACATATCGAAGCTCCTTGTGAATGCCGAAAGATTCGGCACGGCATCCTTCGACTGGCGAGCTCTCGTCATCAACGTTGAGCTGTGCACCCGCTCGGGATGCTCATGTGCAATCGTCGCGTGGAAGCGCGCGAGCGCAGGCCGCGCATCGGGTACGCCCGCCGGGTCGGCATCCGATAGATAAGCCGCAGCGGTCTCCCCTTGCGTGCGCAGCTCGGCCAGGGCCGTAGCGCAGGCCGGACACCCGGCCAGATGGTTCGTCACGGTGGCTTCCTCGGCCGGCGATAGCTCGCTGTCCAGATAAGCACGCAATCGATCACTGACGTGTTGCATGGGACTACACCTTGTCTCGGGAACGGACAGGCGGAGTTCCGCATCCTCAGATGCGGAACGGCCCGCATGACCGGCGACACCGTTTGCATCTGAGGATGCAAACTCCTCAGTGTTGCTCCTCAGTGCTACTGGTGCAAACGGTTCGTAGCAGGCGATTTATCGCCCCGGACCACTCTCATCTGCCGCACGATACGCCGCAACGAACGCGGCCTCCGCACGGGCCAGCAGCGTCCCCACGGAACCGGGGGCCACACCCAGCGCCTCGGCCAGCTCGCGATAGCTGAGCCCGGACTGGCGCAGCAACAACAATTGCACCTGCCGTTCGGTCAGTGCGGCCAGCGCGTGACGCACCTGTGCGGCGGCCCGGGCCTGCTCGACGGCGATCAGCGCTGCATCCGCGATATCGGCCTCGCCGGCCGGAACAGCCGGGCCGGTCGGGCCGGTCAGGCCGGCCACCCGGTCCTCGCGCTGCCGGCGGCGGCGCTCCCCACGCAGCGCGTTGTAGGCGAGGTTGGTGACGACCCGGTAGAGCCAGGCGCGGACGTTGTGCTCAGCGGTGGGGTTAGCGGCGGTATGCCACAGGTGGGGCGTGCGGTGCAGGCGGAGGAAGGCCTCCTGTGCCAGGTCTTCCGCTTCCTCGCGCGTCCCCGCCAGGCGG
>CAZTMA010000085.1:0-627 GCA_964614645.1 uncultured Anaerolineales bacterium | reverse complement strand
GCCAGGAACAGCGCGTCGAAATCGGATGACACGGTGCGGGCCTCTCCGGTTTGGGTGAAAGTCCGGGCTTGTGTCCCAATCATGGCGGCGTCCTGGGTCAGAGTTCTACTTACTTAACACCGCCACAGGACGAAATGTGACAGGGCCAAACGCAACATCAAGGAGGGCGGACACGCAGGTCCGCCCCTACGATGCGCCACAGGGCTAAATGTGACAGGGTCGAACGCCACATCGAGGAGGGCGGACACGCAGGTCCGCCCCTACGATGCGCCGATGGGCGAAATGTGACAGGGTCTGCCCACTACGGCTGGCGCGTCAGCCCGTGAACGGCTGCTCGGCCAGGCCGGCCGGCCCCTCCGTGACCTGGCGGACGCGCAGCTCGGCCTGGTCCAGCAGGGCGTTGCACCGCTCGGCCAACTGCGTGCTGCGCTCGAACAGCGCGACGGACTCTGCCAGCGAGCAGCTGCCCGCCTCCAGCTTGCGCACGGTCTCTTCCAACTCGGCATAGAGCTGCTCGAAGGTCATTTCCTCGGTCATCGATCCCTCTTATTGATGTTACAGGTTGCAGGTTCTCAGGTTGCAGGTTTGTGCTCGACGTCCCTCGGTCCACAACTTGCAACCTGCAAC
>CAZTMA010000084.1:0-22427 GCA_964614645.1 uncultured Anaerolineales bacterium | reverse complement strand
TTCATGGGCTGACGTGAATGTAGAGACGGCCGCCGGACGATACCTTAGTGATCTCAAGATCGGTCAGTGCGGGGGCCACGACCGTCGCGCCTATCGCCAGCAGTTCCCCGGCCGCGTGCGTCGAGCCGATGCCGATTACCCGCATTCCCGCCGCGACCCCCGACGCGACCCCCACAGGTGCATCCTCGATGACGACGCACCGCTCGACGGGCAGGCCGAGCCACGCGGCGCCGGCCAGGTACGGCTCCGGCGAGGGCTTGCCCCGGCTGACCTGCTCTGCGGTGATGAGCACGACTGGGATGGGCAGCCCGGCGCGCGCCAGCCGGGCGCGGGCGAGCGCGCTGCTGCCGGAGGTCACGATGCCCCACGCGTCCGCGGGCAAGGCGGCCAGCAGTGCGGCCGCGCCTTCGATCGCGACCACGCCGTCTGTGTCCGCGACCTCACGCACCGTGAACTGCTCGGCCTCCGCCTCCACGTCGAGGTGCGGCGCAACGATGCGCATGGTCTCGACCGTGCGGACGCCGTGCGCGTGCTGCATAATGGTCGCCAGGTCCAGCCCGTGCCGATCGGCCCAGTGCTGCCAATGGCGCACGATGCAGGTAGTCGAGTCGATGAGGACGCCGTCCAGGTCGAACAGGACGGCATCGCAGGTGATGACTTCGGCTGTGTTCATGCGTTCCCGCTTTCTGCTGGCGGCCCCGTCCGCATTTGAGAATGCGGACTCCTCGGTTCAGACAGCTTCTGATAGGTACGAAAAGACCCGGTCCAGTGTCGCGCAGAACTCGCCGGATGTGTCGAAGTAGGGCAGACCGCAGACCACACACTCGTCCTCCAGATAGCGGCTGAATCCGATCATCTTGCCCACGATACTGGTCAGCTCAGCGTCTGAGTACTCGCTCGGCCAGTCATTCGGCAGACCGGCATGAGCCCGGATCTCTCGCACCTTCTGCTCAGGTGTGATGGCTGTGTAGCCAAGGAAGCATGACCGGACCTGCGCCGGGTGCGCCTGCTGCAGCGCGGCGACATGCTTCGGCAGCAGCTCGCCCTCGATCACGTAGTCCACGCCGTCCCGCAGCAGGCTGGCGCTCATCTCGCGCACGAGCGGCCACAGCCGCTCCCCGACAACCAGGCCGCCCGCATCCGGGTCGATCTCAAACTCGGGCACGCCGCGCGCCAGCCCCATCTTGAGCACATCGAGGCTCAGATAGGGCATGTGCTGCTCCACGAGGAGCCGTCGTGTCAGAATCCCCTTGCCCGTCCGGGCTGCACCGCCGATAAACAGAAGCATGGTCCCAGTTTAGCCCCGTCCGGCCGCCGGGTCAAGTCAAACTGCACATTTTCGCGTATTGACAGTTCCGAACATTTGTGCTATCATGGCGGTGATGCTGAACTCAACGCCCTTTGACAACCACACCATCCGGCATTTCAGAGGCAGCCCCAACCATCAATCTTCAATCACCCACTTTCGTTGCAACGTTGCAAATTGCAACGCTCCAGGCATGGCCAACGCTTGGTTTGTGGCATCGAGCTTGCCTTGTGCAATCAGGTACCCTATGGTATTATACCCTCCGGTATCGTTGGACGTAATGAGTTCTTATCCCTCTCCTTGAGGCTGTTTCATTGACCATTACCATACCGCGTGCGGCAGTGTTGCCGCGCTTGATTGAGCCCGCTCAGCCGCCCTCGGCTGCACCGCACATGCCTGTGCCCGATCCTGTCGCGACCAACGGCCGGCTCCCGCGCGGCGGACCCTTCCGGGACTACGAACGCCCCGGCACGGTCACCTTCTTCCTCACCGCACCCTTCAAGCCCGCCGTTCACCTCGTGGGTGACTTCAACGGCTGGAACCCGCGCGCTAAGCCCATGCAGACGGACTGCCAGGGCCATTTCTGGGTGACGCTGCCGCTGACAGGCCGGATGGAATACCGGTTTGCCGTCACGATGGACGGCTCCGGCCGGCAGGTGTTCGTCGCGGACCCGTACGCGCGCGAAATCCGTTGGGACGAGATGGGCCCGAAAGCCGTCTTCTCGGCTGCGCCGGACTTCGATTGGGACGAGGCCGGCTGGCAGCGCCCGCCGCTGCGCGACCTGGTCATTTACGAAATCTCCGTGCGCGACTTCGCGGGCGAAAAACGCAACTTCGGCGAACGCTTCGGCACCTTTGCCGGCATCCAGGCCCGGCTGGACCATCTGCAGGACCTCGGCGTCAACGCGCTCGAGCTGATGCCTATCAGCGAATTTCCCGGCGACAGTTCGTGGGGCTACAACCCGGTCTTCTACATGGCGCCGAAGTGGCTGTACGGCACGCCGAACGAGTTCAAGGCCCTGGTCAACGCAGCGCACCGGCGGGGCATCGCCGTCATCCTCGATATGGTGTTCAACCACGCCTGGGGCGACCATCCCTACTATCGGATGTATCCCCCGCTCTTCGGCCCCGACGGCGAGAAGCTGCCGCACCTCAACCCCTTCTTCCACCATCACAACAACGGCCATGCGAACAGCTGGGGTGGCCTCGATTGGGACCATGCCTCACCTTATACGACGGCCTACATGCAGGACATCGTGCGCTTCTGGCTGGAAGAGTATCATGTGGACGGCTACCGCTTCGATTGGCTCGGGGGCGTCGAGTATGACCCGTGGCAGCCGCACAAGGACAGCTTCGACCCGTTCACCGGCATCGGCCCCATTGCCAAGGCCGCGCGCGAGACCTCGCCTAGCTGCTACCAGATCGGCGAGTACTGGCCCATCAGCGGCACGAACCCCGCCAAGACCGCCGACCGCCTCGTCAAGCAGACCGAGATCGACGCGGTGTGGAACGGCACTTTCCATCACACGCTCGAGAACTGCCTGACCCAGATGTGGCAGTGGGAGCTGCAGAACCTCCAGCATGCGTTGGGCGGGTTCCGCAGCGAGGGGTTCACGCGCGCTGACCAGGTGGTCAATTATGTGGTCAGCCACGATGAGCGCCGGCCCGAGCATGAGATCCAGTTCTGGGGCGCGCACATCCAGTTGGCCGACCCTGCTGAGGCAGGGCGCTATCCCACCCGCTGGGCGCTTGCGCTGGAGAAGGCCCGGCTCGGCCTGGCCGCGTTGCTCACCTCGCCCGGCGTGCCCATGCTGCTGGCCGGGCAGGAGTTCGGAGAGGACAGCCCCCGCACGATCGAGTTCTGGCCGCTGGACTGGAAGAAGTTGGACCGGTACGAAGGCCGCCGCCAGCTCAAGTACTATCAGCGGCTCATCCGTCTGCGCCAAGAGCACCCGGCGCTGCGCTCGGACCACGTCGAGTATTACTGGGATGCATTCCCGCGCACGCGGGTGCTGCGCTACAAGCGGTGGGATGATGCCGGGGATGTGGTGGTGGTGGCGCTCAACTTCGACAACGCCTGTCAGAAGACTGGGCTGGGCTTCCCGCACGATGGCCTGTGGCGCGAGGTCATCACCAACCGGGTGTACCGCATCACCGGCCACTGGCGCGACCTGGCGCTGCCCGCGTGGAGCGCGATGATCTTCGTGCCTGCCAGCTAACTGCATGGAGCGCGCCCGCGCGGCAGGCTCTGCTTTGACTGCGTCCGTATCTGAGGATGCTGACTCCGCTCAGGATGCTGTTGCGTGTGTGCATCCGGAACTGCCAGATAGTTACGCAACGCGCTTGACGTCACATAAGGGGCTGAGTATAATCAGCCAAGCAGTCCACAGTGCAAGCCTGAACAAACTTTCGCACAGCCATGATACATTTGTGCATCCTCTGAAGGAGACCGCCGGATGGCCGAGGAAGAGCTGGCGCAGAACGAAGAAACGGCGAACAGCGAAGAACTGGGGCGACGTAAGTTCCTGACGGGTGTCATCGGCTTCGTCGGAGGTGTGGTCGCGTTCATCGTCGGGTTGCCCGCCATCGGGTATCTGATCTCTCCGGGCGTCAAACGCCAGAACGAAGACCTATGGCTCACGCTTGGCCCGGTCAGCAGCCTCACTCCCGGTGTGCCGACCGGCTTCCCGTTCTCCCGGCGCATCAAGGACGGCTGGGTCGAGTCATCGCAGACGGGCGTTGCCTATGCGGTGACGGATGATGGTCAGAACGTTCAGGTCTTTTCCAATGTCTGCACGCATCTGAGCTGCCGGGTGAACTGGGATGAGGCGCGCAACGGGTTCTTCTGCCCCTGCCACGACGGCCTATTCGGGCTGCACGGCGAGGTTCTGGAGGGTCCCCCGCCGCGTCCCATGGATCAGTTCGAGACCAAGATCGAGAACGGCCAGATTTCGATTTTACTGGAGGCATAGCGTGCCCAAAACCTCTGCTTCTGGCCCAGGGCGCGGCCAGGCCATCTTCCAATGGCTGGACGAACGCGCCGGTCTCACGACCATCTGGAAGACCGTCTTCGCGCGCGCCGTGCCGGAGACCAACTGGTTCTACACCCTTGGCAGCGCCAGCACCATCCTGGCGATGCTTCAGATCATTACCGGCATGCTGCTGACCATCTACTACGTGCCCTCGCCCGACCACGCGTACGAGTCCATCGAATTCATCATGAACGAGGTTACGTTCGGCTGGCTGATTCGCGGGATGCATCATTGGGGCGCAACGCTCATGGTCCTGGTCGTGTTCCTGCACATGCTGAAGTCCTTCTTTGTCGGCGCCTACAAGTGGCCCCGCGAGCTGACCTGGATTACCGGCGCCCTGCTCCTGCTGGTTGTGCTGCTGCTCGGGTTCAGCGGCTACCTGCTGCCCTGGAACCAGAAAGCCTACTGGGCGACCTCGGTGGGCACGGCCATCATCGGCGCTGTGCCGGGCATCGGGCCTGCCCTGATGCGGATCGCGCGCGGCGGGTCCGAGATCGGCGCGGTCACGCTCATCCGCTTCTACGGTCTGCACATCTGGTGGATGCCGATTGCCCTGCTGGGCCTGATCGGCGCACACCTGTACCTGATTATCAAGATCGGCATCACGCACCCGCCCGAGAAAGACGAGTAATCAGTAACGAGTTACGAGTAACCAGTAAAGCCGGTCGTATCCTTGCTCCTTACTCATTACTCATTAGCGAGGTCTCATGAACGAAGCCGAGAAGAAAGCCTATCTCGCGAAATATAAAGAGAAGAAGGCCAACGGCGAGCTGTTCTTTCCGCACTCGATCGGCAAGGACGCCATCGTGTCGCTCTTTATCTTTATCGTGCTGTTGATGCTCGCCGTCTTCGCGGGCGTGCCCTCGGAGCCGCCGGCCAACCCATCGGATTCCTCCTACATCCCGCGGCCCGAATGGTACTTCCTGTGGATGTTCCAGCTCCTGAAGTACTTTCCCGGCCAGCTCGAGGGTATCGCGATCGTGGGCCTGGGCGTGCTCATCGCCGTCGGGTTGTTCGGCCTGCCCTTCTTCGACCGCGGCGCCAAGCGCCACCCGCGCAACCGGCCGGTGGCCAGCCTCGTGATGATCGGCATCGTCGCAGGCATTGTGTTCCTCACGATCCAGGCCGTGGTGACGACCCCGCCGCAGGCCGAAGCCATCTCCATCGCAGGCGGCGAAGAGGCCAAGGTTGCTGCGGGCGAGCAGTTCTATACCGAGTATTGCGCGGCATGTCACGGCGAGGCGGGCGAAGGGGCGGAGATCGAGGGCCAGCCGGGTGAGTTCACTAACCCGCTCAACGACCAGGACTTCCTGACCACGCACACGGACGACAACATCTTCAACGTGATCGACTTCGGGTGGGACTCCCTCGGCATGCCGCCGTTCGGCCTGCGCTACGGCGGCGCGCTGACCGACCCGGACATGCGGGCCATCGTCGCGTTCATCCGCTCCTGGTACGTGGTGGAGGACGAGGAAGGCACGGAGAACCTGGCCCTGGTCGAGACGCCAAGCTTCAGCCAGCATGTGAAGCCCATCTTCGACAAGCGCTGCCTGAGTTGTCACGGCCGTCGCGTCAAGGGCGGCTATAGCGTCGAGACGTATGAGCAGGTGATGAACTCCGGCGACAATCCGCCGGTCATCATTCCGGGTGATGCAGCGAACAGCATCCTCGCGCAGATGCTGCGTGGCATCGAGACACCGGCCGGCGGGCAGATGCCGCCAGGCCGCCCGCTCCGCGCGGACCAGATCGACCTGGTTGAACGCTGGATTAATCAGGGCGCGCAGAACAACTGATGAGAGGGAAGCATGAGTAAACTCGCACGGGTGTCGCTGCCCAGGGCGCTGTCCTATCGCGGCGGGCAGCCGATGATCGCCTGGCTGCTCCACCGCATCAGCGCCATCGGCATCGTGGTCTTCGTGTCCATGCACATCTGGGCTGCGTTTTTCCTGTACGCCGTTGAGGGCATGACCGGCAGCATTGCGGGAGCGCTCACCGACTTCTATGAAGCGCTGCCCGTGCAGATCTTCGTGTTGTTCTGCGTGCTCTACCATGCGATCAACGGCCTGCGCATCGTGGTCCTCGACATGTGGCCCTCGCTCTACCGGTTCAACCGGGAGGCCATGTGGGTGCAGTGGGCAATCTTTCTGCCGTTGTTCCTGCTGCCTGTTGTGTTGATGATTACGGGCGGGCACTAAGGAGGCTGTGATGGCGATGACCGGTGCAATGCCGCGCGGGCGGACGGGCAGCAAGTTTGAGACCTATATGTGGTTCTTCACGCGCCTCACGGGTATTCTGTTTCTGTTGATGGGCGCGTTCAACATCGTGTATGCTAACCTCGCGGGCGGGCAGGGCAACATGGACGTCGCCGCGCAGATGCGCTGGGCCTTCTTCCCCATCTCGTTCCATGTCGAGTCCAGCGCCGTTGAGGTGACGCCTAACTTCGCCAATCCCTTCTGGCAGGTGTACAGCTTCCTGCTCCTGACGTTCACCGCGACGCATGGGTACAACGGCATCCGGGTGATCCTGCAGGACTATGTCCGCCACCCGCTGCTGCTGGCATGGCTGAAGGCGCTGCTGTTCCTGCTTTGGGCCGGGCTGATTCTGGCCGCAATCTACCTGATTTTCGTGTTCGCGGGCTGACGCCGGCGGTACGCCGGGTCGCTTTTGGCCGGGCTGTATTAGGCGTGCGTCTGCGTGCGTGTTGAAAGGAGCTGATAGCCGATATGGTGCATCGTTTTGACGTGATCGTCGTCGGCGCTGGCGGCGCAGGATTGATGGCAGCGCTCTATGCCTCGCGGGGCGCGAAGACCGCTGTCATCAGCAAGCTGTACCCCACCCGGTCGCATACGGGCGCGGCCCAGGGCGGCATCGGCGCGGCGCTTGGCAATATGGAAGAAGATCACGCCGAGTGGCACATCTTCGACACCATCAAAGGCTCGGACTATCTGGCCGACCAGGACGCCGTCGAAATCCTGTGTAACGGGGCCATCGAGATGGTCTACGAACTGGAGCATATGGGGCTTCCTTTCGACCGCACACCGGAAGGCCGCATCGCGCAGCGGCCATTCGGCGGCCATACCAACAATGCGACCAAACAGCCCGTCCGCCGGGCGTGTCACGCCGCGGACCGCACCGGCCACATGATACTGCAGACGGTCTACCAGCAGTGCATCAAGAACAACGTGGCCTTCTTCGACGAATACCAGGTGCTGGACCTCCTGGTGAACTCGCAGGGGCAGGTTGCAGGCGTGGTCACCATCCATATCGACAGCGGCGAAGTGCACACCTTCCATGCGAAGTCGACCATCTTCGCAACGGGCGGCTTCGGGCGCATGTGGAAGATCACGTCGAACGCGTACGCGCTGACCGGTGACGGCGTGGCGGTCGCGTACCGTCGTGGGGTCCCGCTGGAGGACATGGAGTTCTACCAGTTCCACCCGACCGGCATCCTCAACCTCGGCATCCTCCTGACCGAGGGGGTGCGCGGGGAGGGGGGCGTGCTCATCAACGGGCAGGGCGAGCGGTTCATGCCGAAGTATGCGCCCACCGTCAAGGACCTGGCGTCACGCGACGTGGTGTCGCGGGCCATCTACCAGGAAATCCGGGCGGGCCGCGGGGTCAACGGCAAGGACTTCGTCTGGCTCGATGTGCGGCCCGAGACGGTCAACCGGTACTTTGCCGAGGACGGCATCAAGAATCCGGACGGCACGGCGCGGCGGCTGACCGTGGATATGATTCGGCGGAAGCTGCCGGACATCTCGGACTTCTGCAAGACCTACCTCCAAATCGACCCGGTCAAGCAGCCGATGGCAATCCAGCCGACCGCGCACTATGCGATGGGCGGCATCCCGACCGACAATGATGGCCGGGTGGTCAGCGACAGCGCGAACACGCCCATGCCCGGCTTCTTTGCCGCAGGCGAGTGTGCGTGCGTGTCGGTGCACGGCGCCAACCGCCTGGGCACGAACTCCCTCGTGGATATCCTCGTGTTCGGCCAGCGGGCGGGCGTCCACGCCGCGCAGTATGCCAACGGCGTCGACTGGCCCAGCCTGCCTGCAGATGCCGAGACCGCCGCACGGGACGCCATCGAGGCCCTGCGCAGCAGCACCGGCCATGAGTCCGTGTCCGATATCCGCCGGGAGATGCGCGAGATGATGATGGAGAACGTCGGCGTGTACCGGACGGCGGAACTGCTCGAGACTGCGCTCGGCCGGTTGCAGCAGCTCCAGGACCGGTTCCGCAACGTCGGCATCATGGACAAGGGGAAACGCTGGAATACCGAGCTGCTGGAGGCCTGGGAGCTGGGCTGCATGCTCGATCTGGCAGAAGTGACCGCTGCTGCCGCGCTGGAGCGGCAGGAGAGCCGGGGCGGCCACTATCGCGAGGACTTCCCGGAGCGGGACGATGTGAGGTGGCTCAAGCACTCGCTGGCGTACCGCGCCGCGGACGGTGCAATCGAGATGGACACGAAGCCCGTGAAGCTCGGCCGCTATGCGCCGGCCGCGCGGGTCTATTGATGGATTGGGGGGCACGATGAGAGTACGGGTCAAAATCCGTCGCTTTAATCCGGAGCGGGACCGCAAGCCCTACTGGGCGACCTACACGCTGGATGCGGAGCCGACGGACCGGGTGCTGGACTTGCTCGTGCAGATCAAGAGCTACCAGGACGGCTCGCTGACCTTCCGCCGCTCCTGCGCGCACGGCGTGTGCGGTTCGGATGCCATCGTCATCAACGGGCGCAACCGGCTGGCTTGCAAGGAACTCGTGCAGGATGTCGGCCGGAGCATCCAGATCGAGGCGCTGCGCGGCCTGCCCGTCATCAAGGACCTGGTGGTGGACATGGAGCCGTTCTTCCGGCAGTATCGCTCCATCCTGCCGTTCCTCATCAACGACGAGCCTGCGCCGTACACCGAGCGCCTGCAAAGTCCCGAGGCCCGCGCGCGCTACGATGACACGACGAAGTGCATCCTGTGCGCGGCCTGCACTACCTCCTGCCCGAGCTTCTGGGCCAATTCGAGCTTCGTCGGGCCTGCAGCCATCGTCCAGGCGCACCGTTTCATCTTCGACGATCGCGACCGGGGCGCGCAAGCCCGCCTCGCGATCCTGGCCGAGACGACCGGCGTCTGGCGCTGCCGCACCATCTACAACTGCACGGAGGCCTGCCCGCGCGATATCCAGATCACGCAGGCCATCGGGGAAGTCAAGAAGGCCATCACGACAGGCGAGATTCGCTAGACAAGTCGTGTGGTGGAATCTGTCATAGCGAGACCCTCGGGGCGCAGCAGGCTTTGTCCTGCACGCCCCGAGGGTCTTTTTAGAGTGCCTAACAACGCCCCCTTTCGCAGGGGCGAGGTCACCTCGCCCCTGCGAAAGGGGTGAAAAAATCAGTCTGCGGGCGCCTGCCGTTCACGGAACATATCGACGTAACGAATGCCCAGGTAGGGCATCCCCTCTTCGTTCTCACCAAGCCTGACGTCGAGAAAAAGGCTCCGCTCCCCGCGCAAGACCTGGAGTTCCACCTGGTCGCCCGGCTCATAGGTGGCAAGCATATCGGCCAGCCGGTGGTTGAGGTCCAGCGGCAGGTCGTCGACACTCATAATCAGGTCGCCCACGCGCAAGCCTGCCTCATCCGCCGGCGAGTCGGCGATGACCTCGCGTACGAATGCGCCGCTCATGCCCAGGTTTGGCACCGCAGGCATCTCGGGAAAGTCCGGCATCCGCGGCATCTCCGGCATTTCGGGCATCTCAGGCATCTCAGGCATCTCCGGCATGTCGGGCAGGCTGAAACGCTCGACCGGTGCGACGTCGACCGGTGCGGATGAGCGGGCCATGAGCAGCGCCACAGTCCCTCCGAGGAACAGGCTGGCGCAGCAGCAGAACAGCAGAGCAACCAGACCGATGACGATGGCCACCAAGGTGGTGCGGTTGGACTTAGGGGTAGAGTTCATCTTCGTCAAGCTCCTGACAACAGCGGGATGCCGCTAAGTTACTACAAATCGAACCGATTGACAAGCACTATGCGGAATGCTATAGTGCAGGCGTGGTTTTGAATACCTTCATTGCTCCCGGGTCATTCGCAGCCTGTTCATCGTAGAGGAGGAACCATGACTCGTCCATTCATCAAAGCCGGCATCTACGGCGGTATTGCCATGCTGGTCCTGAACCTTCTCGGCCTCATCCCGATGGTCGCCCTGTGTATCCTGCCCTTGAGCCTGATCGTGTACGGAGCGGTCGGCGCGCTCGCCGCCTCCTGGATGCCGGCGCCGCGCACGCCTGGCTCGGCCGCGGGCCAGGGTGCGCTGGCCGGGCTGATTGCCGGTCTCGTCGCCGGCATCCTGCAGGTCATCCTGACGCCCCTCAGCCTCGCCATGTCCGGCGGCACTGAGGCCATGTTGAGCCAGTTGCCGGCCGAGAGCCTGCGGCAGTTCGAGGAGCTGGGGCTGAATCCAGAGGCGATCTTCGGGGCGGGCACGTTCGCCGGTTTCGCGCTGGTGTGCTGCCTGCCGCTGACGCTGGTGCTCGGCGCGGGGCTGGGTGCGCTGGGCGCCGTGATTTACGCGTCGGTGCGGTCCGAGAATTTGGGGTGAGAGGTTTGTGATGCACAAACCCGTTTTGTTCAACAAAACGGGTTCGTGAGGCCCACAATCATGTCCACCCGAGCGATCCTGCACGTTGACCTCGATGCCTTCTTCGTGGCCGTGGAACGGCTCGACAATCCGGCATTGATCGGCGTGCCGGTCATCGTCGGGGGCCGGGCCGAGGTACGCGGGGTGGTGGCCTCTGCGTCCTACGAGGCGCGGAAGTATGGCGTCCACTCCGCGATGCCGACGGCCCAGGCGCTGCGCCTCTGCCCCAACGCGGTGCTCGTCTCCGGCCACCGCGGTCGTTACTCCGAGATGTCTGACCGGGTGATGGCGATCCTGGCGGACCACACGCCCCTCCTCGAACCCCTCTCCATCGACGAAGCCTTTCTCGACGTGACCGGCACGGAAGCCCACTACGGCCCGCCCGGCCGTCTCGCCCATGCCATTCAGGACCGCATCCAGGCGGAACTCAACCTGTCCGCCTCGTTCGGCGTCGCATCGAACAAGCTGGTCGCCAAGATTGCCAGCGACATGCGCAAGCCGCACGCTGTCACGGTTGTGCCGCCGGGCGAGGAGGCCGCGTTCCTCGCGCCGCTGCCCATCCGCAAGCTATGGGGCGTGGGCCAGGTGACCGGCCGCGAACTAGAGCGGCTCGGCGTGCAGACCATCGGTGATCTTGCCCGGCTGCCGCTCAAGGACCTGCAGTGGCAGTTCGGGTCGGGTGGAGAGTGGCTGTGGCGCGCCGCGCAGGGGCTGGACGACAGCCCGGTGACGCCGGAGCACGAGACCAAGTCGCTCAGCCGCGAGGAGACGTTCGCCCAGGACATCCGTGATGCGGCCGTGCTGCGCCGCGAGCTGCTGCGGCTCAGCGATGCGGTCGCATCGCGGCTGCGCCGCTACGGGTTTCAGGCACGCACCATCGGGCTGAAGCTGCGCTATGGGGATTTCTCGACGCTGACGCGGCAGACCACGCTGCCTGACCCGACCGACACCGGCCCGGTCATCTACGAGAGCGTGCTGGCCCTGTTCGATGCCGTGTGGGATCATCGCGCGGTGCGGCTGCTGGGGGTCAGCGGGACGGGTTTGACGCGCGAGGGCCGCCAGCTTCGCCTGTTCGAGCAGGGCGACGAGCGCCAGGCGCACCTCGACGCCGCGCTCGACAGCATCCGCGCGCGCTACGGCGAGCGGGCCGTCCAGCGTGCGTCGCTGCTGGAGGAGCCGGAAGAGCTGTGGATCGGGCGAACGGTGAAGAAGTGAGGCCTCACCCCCCGGCCCCCTCTCCTGGACTGCGGTCCAGGAGAGGGGGAGTTTTACCTGCGACACTGTACATGGTAGGAATCGTCGCGATAGCCGCTGGCTCAATTGCTTCACTCCCCCTCTCCCGAAGACCGAAACCGCCGGTCTTCGGGAGAGGGGGTAGGGGGGTGAGGGCCTACTCCGAGCAGCTCCGGCAGTCGACGGTGGTAACCGCGCCGTCGGACAGGCCGACCAGAAGCAGCGCGCCGGCGGTCAGCCCCTCGAGCGCCGCGACACACATCGGCGCGACGTCGTCCGTCAGGTCCAGCGGCAGCTCCAGCCAGGACTCTCCGTTGTCCTCGGAGAGATAGAGGCCGCTGTCCATCAGGACGAGCAGGCGCGGGGGCGCGGGGTACTCGGGGTCTAGCAGCACCGCGTTGACCGCGCCTGCGGGCAGCCCGGCGAGGTGCGTCCAGTTCTTTCCGCGATCCGCGGAAATCCACATCCCCTGTTCTTCGGTCCCGACCAGAATGATGCCGTCCTGCTCATAGTGCGGCGAGAGGGCCAGCGCGAGCACCGGCGCAGCTTCCTCTGGCAGGGGCACCTCGCGCCAGGCCCGGCCGCCGTTCGTGCTGCGGAAGAGGCCGGTCTCTGTGCCCGCGAACAACGTCTCATCGGCCCCGAAGTTCGGGGAGAGAGCCACGCACAGGACGTTCAGGTCAATCAGCCCGAAGTTCCACGCCACCCAGTTGGAGCCCCGGTTGGCCGATCGGAATACGCCGTCCTGCATCGAGCCGGCGAACAGGATGCCGTCCTCCTCATACGCGGGCGAGATGCACAGCGTGGACACGGTGGGCGGCGGCGCAGGCAGCGTCGCGACCTGCCAGGTCTGTCCGCCGTCGGTCGAGCGGAGAACGGAGCCGGCCACGCCTGCAAAGACGGTCCCGTCATGTGCGTACGTGGGCGACACGGCCACCGCCGGCGTGGGCAGGGACTCCGGCAGGTTCAGCGACTCATACGCGGGTTCCCAGGTGGCGCCGCGGTCGGCCGACCGGAGCAGACCCGCAGCGGTCGCGGCGAAACAGATGCCATCGACGGCAAACTCAGGTGAGGGCGCGAGGGCATAGACCACAGCACCGGCGTCGGTGGCTTCTTCGAAGGCTGGTTCTGACATGGTTGCGGCTCTCTGTCGGTGGGATTCTTGTGAGAAGGCATTGTACGGGCAATCTGTGTCTTGGGCAAACTTGCCCGGCGTCGCGGACAGTGATAGCATGGTATCGTTACCATTCCAAGGAGATACGCGAATGACACAACATAATCTCACTGCCGCAACGAGTCCTGACCTCAAGAAGGACGACCTCATCGTCATTGCAGGCGCAGGCGGCTTCATCGCCGGCGCGCTGACCCGCCACTTCCACGAGCAGGGCTTCACCCGCATCCGGGCTATCGACAAGAAGCCGCTGCCTTACTGGTACCAGCGAACGCCGGGCGTCGAAAATCTTTGCCTTGACCTGAGCGATCGTGCGAATGCGGAAAAGGCCGTCGAAGGCGCGGCGGAGGTCTACAACCTGGCTGCGGACATGGGCGGCATGGGCTTCATCGAGCGGTTCCGCATCGAGTGCCTGCGCAGCATCCTCATTAACACGCATCTCGTCGAGGCGGCGTATCGCGCGGGCGCGCGGCGCTACTTCTTCTCGTCGTCGGCCTGCGCGTACAACACCGACCTGCAGAAGGACCCGAACGTGCGCGCGCTCAAGGAGTCGGATGCGTATCCCGCGATGGCCGAGCGCGGCTACGGCTGGGAGAAGCTGATGAGCGAGATGTTCTGCCAGGAATACTGGGCGGAACGCGGCATGAAGACCTTCATCGCGCGCTTCCACAACATCTACGGGCCGAATGGCACGTGGTATGGCGGCCGCGAGAAGGCCCCCGCGGCGCTCTCCCGCAAGGCCATCGAGGCGAAGGACACCGGCAAGCACGAGATCGACATCTGGGGCGACGGCACGCAGACGCGCAGCTTCTGCTTCATCGATGACTGCATCAAGGGCATCGACATGATCACCCACTGCGAGGACCTGATTGCCACGCCCATCAACCTCGGCTCGCACGAGCTGGTCTCCATCAACGAGCTGGTGGACATCATCGAGGACATTGCCGGCGTCAAGCTGCAGCGCACGTACCAGCTCGATGCGCCGAAGGGCGTTGCGGGCCGCAACAGCGACAACACCTTCATTAAGTCCGTGCTCGGCTGGGAGCCGAACACCCCGCTGCGCGAGGGCATGCGCCGGACATACGAGTGGATCGAGGAGCAGTACTACGCGCGCAAGGCCGGCAAGCAGGTCGTGAGCGAGCACGTCGTGACCGCCTGAGCGGGAGGCCATCTCATGCATTCGACAGCGGCTCACACGCCGGCTGCGGCTCCCCGCGGCCAGACGATGTCCGACATCCGGGCCGATATTCGGGCCGACATCCGGCACGTTATCGGCAGCATCCCGTATCGCATGGCCCTGGCCGGCGGCTGGATCGACCAGCCGTTCCTCTCGGAGCACAACCCGACGCCCCCCGGCTCGATGGTCGTCGTCGCACTGGAGCCGGAGTTCCGGTTCATGGATCGGTGCGGCCTGGGAACGAGCACGCGCCGCGTGGCGCAGCGGATGTGGGGCGACCGGCTGCCCGACCGGCGGCCGGCCGACCTCGTGCGCGAGCTCTACGACGCTGAGAACCAGGGGCAGGCCGAGCCGTCCGGCTCGCAGGACATGGCCGGCCTCATCTATCCGGGCATCAGCCGGCTGGACTACGACAGCACGGTCGAAGGCGGCTACTTCCCGGCGCACGTCGAGAACTGCTGCGACCCCGAGGTGGCTGCGTGGTTGGGCCGGGTGATTCACCTCGTGCCCGTCTGCCCGCGTCCCGCGGGCTACAACCCGCTCGGCATCAAGAACCTCGATGCCGAGTGGATCCGGCGGCTGGGCCAGTCGGGCCAGGACTGCTACACTGCCATCCTCCGGCGTGACCTCACCACGCTGGGCGAATCGTTCAACGAGAGCATGCGCTGTTGGGAGGCACTGCTGCCGCACGTGGTCCGCCACCCGACGCTCACCGTGGACCTGATGGAGCTGCTGGCGCACTACCAGGCGCGCTATCCGGGTGCGATGTACTCCGGCTGCGGGGGCGGCTACCTGTTCGTCGTGGCGGACGAGCCGGTGCCCGGCGGATTCCGCGTGACCGTGCGGCTGCCCGGCCAGGAGACGCGGTGATGACCGTGGTCGAAGTCAGCGGCAGCTTCGATGACCTCCGCGGCCATCACGTGCGCGGGCTGGAAGAGGCGGCGCAGCGTGGCCCGGTGCGCGTGCACCTGTGGTCGGACGAGCTGGTGATCGCGCAGACCGGCACCCCGCCGAAGTTCCCCCTTGCGGAGCGGCATTACTTCGTGGCCGCACTGCGGTCCGTGAGCGAGGTGGTCGTTGTAGACGAGCTGCCTCTTGGAGTCGAGGCTTTAGCCGGTCAGGACGTGGATGCACGCGCGTGGGATGACCGGTTCAAGCCTCCACTCGCTGTTGCAGCCGACGAAAAAGTAACGAATAATGAGAAACGAGTCATCGTCACGGGCTCGTTCGACTGGCTGCACAGCGGCCACGTGCGCTTCTTCGAGCAGGTAAGCGAGCTGGGACGGCTGTACGCAGTCGTCGGGCACGACGCAAACATCCGCCTGCTCAAGGGCGAGGGCCACCCGCTGATCGGCGAGGCTGAGCGGCTGTACATGGTCGCGTCCATCCGCTATGTGCACGAGGCGATGCTGTCCACCGGGCACGGCTGGCTGGATGCAGAGCCGGAGATCGAGCGCATCCGCCCCCATATCTATGCGGTGAACGAGGACGGCGACAAGCCGGAGAAGCGCGCGTACTGCGAGGCGCACGGCATCGAGTACGTGGTGCTCGCGCGGCAGCCGAAGGCTGGGCTGCCGCGACGGTCGAGCACGGAGTTGAGAGGATTCTAGATACTACAAGTCTCTCGCCGTTGCCATACCTCAGGTGCGGCAACGGCGAGAGACTCTTCACACTAATACACGCACTCCCGCGCTGCGTCTGCGAACACGACAAGTTTCTCCACCGGCGTATCGAAGAAATGATCCGAGGCGGAGCAGATATAGCCGCCGTCGCAGCCGACCGTCTCGAACAGCCGGTGGACCATCGCCCGGATGTCCGCCGCGCTGCCCGCGGTCAGGGTGTTGAACTGATCCAGCCCGCCGATGAGCGCGATGCGGTCGCCCACCTTCCGCCTGAAGTCCCACGGCTCCTGGTTGCCGCCCACGCTGATAGGCGCGAGGGTCTCCGACGCATCGCAGCCGTTGGCGACGATCAGTTCCTCGATGCCGACCGTGCCGCCGCAGGTATGGTAGGTGACGAGGAAGCCCAGCGAGTGCAGGGCGTCGTGCACTTTGCGGTCGTACGGCAGGCAGAATTCGCGGTGCAGTTTCGGCGAGATGACGGTCGACGACGCCGAGCCGCCGCCGGTCTCGATGAGGTCGAACTTCGCGCCCTGCATCGTCTCCACGAACTGCAGCTTCTTCTCCAGCAGGATCCCCAGCAGCCGGTGCACCCAGTCGGGACGGTCCACGGCCGCGAAGATAAGCTCGGTGATGTCCATCAGGCAGGCGGCATGCTGCCAGCAGCCGGCCTGGTCGCCCCACACGAACCCGCGCAGGATGCCCGCATCGCCCACCTCGTCATAACGTCGCGCGATGGGCGCCGGGTCCAGCGCAGGGACGGGCATGTACTTGCGGATGCGCTCGATGTCCTCGTCGTGCTTGATGAGGTACTCGGTGATCCACGTGGTCTTGCGGTCGCCCTCGGTCTTGTAGGTCAGCACGCCCTCGGGCGTGTAGATTGTGTGGTGCGCAATGCGGTGATCGGGGTCGCTGCTGACCGCGGTAACTTCGTCGCGCCAGGTGGGCGTATTGAACTTCGTCATGTCTGCATCGACCAGCCAGAACTGGCCCATGTCCTGGAAGTACTGGATCTGCGCGTCGAGGCCGACCTGCTGGAAAGCCTCCAGGTCGGAGATGCCGCCCATGTACTCGGCCAGGTGGTAGCCCTGCCATTGGTGGACGGACGCGGGCAGCCGGTCAGGCCTGCCACGGCGGAGGGCGGTTAAGAGGCGCTCCTTGGAATTCATCGGATGCATCTCCTCTCGGAAGCTGGTTGATGAGTTCGTTCAGGGTTTCGGGGCAACGGATTGGAACGGATAAACGGATATGGGTTGTGCGTCCGCTTTGCCCATCCGTTTATCCGGCGTGCATCCGTTGCGGCGTCACTTGGATGGACAGTCAACCTCCATCCACCGCCGGGACGCACCGCTAGAGCGCCCGCCCGCTGGAGCGGCGAACGATGATCGCGGTGGGCAGCACGACCTCCTCCGGCGCGTGCGGTGCAGCCCGGCCGTTGCCGGCCTCCGCCAGCCGCGTGAGCAGCAGCTCGGTCGCGCGCTTGCCCATATCATACGCCGGCTGCGCCGCGACCGTGAGGAAGGGCTCGAACACCATGGCCTCGGGCAGGTCATCGAAGGCGACCATGGCGATATCCTCCGGCACGCGCAGCCCCGCATCGCGCAGTGCCCGGTACGCGCCCATGGCCAGGAAGTTGTTGGCCGCAAAGACGGCTGTGGGACGGGGCGTGGCGGCCAGGACCTGCTGCATCATTTCGTAGCCGGACGCGATGGCGTAGGTGCCGTGGACGATCAGCGTGGGGTCAGGCTGCAAGCCGGCCTCTTGCAGGGCTGCCTTGTAGCCGGCGGTGCGGTCGGCCGCCGTCGAGACCTGCTGCGGGCCGGAGAGCATGGCGATGTGCCGGTGGCCGAGGTCGAGCAGCAGCCGGGTCAGCTTATAGCCGCCCTCGCGCGAGTCGCAGCGTACGGTGTCCACCTGTGCGTTGGCGACCTTGCGATCGAGGATGACGAACTGCATGTCGCGCTTCTGCAGCCATTCGAGGGCCTCGGGGTTGCTGCAGGCAGGGACGAGGACCACGCCATCCACGCGCTTCTGGAGCAGGATGTTCAAATAGCGCGCCTGCTCGGCCTCGGACTCATCCGTGTTACACAGGATGACGGTGAACCCGGCATCGCTGGCAGCATCCTCCACGCCACGCGCGACCGTCGTCCAGAACGGATTGGTGATGTCGGTGAGCACGAGCGCGAGGGTCTTGGTCTGTTTGAAGCGCAGGCTGAGCCCGAGCGTGTTGGGGACGTAGCCAAGCTCAGCGATGGCGGCCTCCACGCGTGCGCGGACCGGCTGGCTGACATAGCCTGACTTGTTGAGGACGCGCGACACGGTCATCGTCGAGACGCCGGCCTTCTGCGCTACATCGCGTATGGTCGCCATTGTCCACCTGCTCAGATTGTGAGGTGCGCGGTGTTATGCGTAACCGGAACGATTGTAAGATAGCATACGGATGTTGGGATGTCAAGCGACTGATGGCGGACGTCAGTCGTCGGTCCGGCGGCGTTCGTCGGCCGGGAATTGGGCCACGGCCACGAGCATCAGGTACATCATCGCCAGGCAGAGCGAGAAGAGCGCCGAGAAAATGAAGGTGCGGCTGTTGGCGAGCGGGTTACTGAGGCGCGTCCAGATGTCCATCAGCAGCAGCGAGGGATTGGTCAACAGGTCCCAGCTATTCCAGCGGGGGAACCGGCCCAGGTAGACGCCGAAGCCGCTCACCGCGAGGACACCGAGCGTGAACAGCCAGCCGATGGCCCGCCCTGCCCACTGGCGCACCAGACCATGCACCAGGAACAGCGAGATGAGACCCAGAAATGCGCCTGTCCAGGCGAACGCGATGAGCAGGATGAGGTCGTACCAGACGGGGACGGCCGCCTGGGGCCACTGCAGGTGGAGCATGTCGGTCAGGATGTATGGCGCGTTGGGGAAGAACAGCAGCCAGAACAGCAGGCACGGCACGATCAGGGGCCACACCATGCGGCGGCCCTGTTTGTGCAGGTGGTGTGCCAGCAGCGCGCTCAGCATGGGCAGCCAGGCCAGGAACAGATTCCACACCAGGCCGAAGTGCGCGGTGCTGCGCGCATACATTGCGCGCACGATCAACAGTGCGCCGCACACTGCGGTCGCGAAGAGCAGCGAGGCCACAATCGCAGTCTCGCGGCGGTTGGCGATGAGCCAAGACTTCACCCGTGACATAGCACCTCCGTATGCCGGCTATTCCCGTCGGACAATAAGACGCCGCACTGTGCAGAAAGGTTCAAGGCGAAGCTCCGCTCGCTGTGAGGTGCTACTCGCCTTGGCCCAGGGAATAGCCCGGCTCGCCATCGAAGGTGTACAGGTTTTCCGTCTTGATGATATCCAGTCCGGCCTCGCTCAAGCGGGCGAGGAGCACCAGGACAGTCGCATACGGCAGGCTGTCGGCAGCTCCCACGTAGCGGCAGCGCCAGTGGTCCGAGCGGAAGGTCTCAGGCAGGCCCTCGGGGTACACCTTGACGCCCCGGTTGGTTATCATCGACAGGTTGAGCGGGCCGGAGTACGCGGCCGCGAGCCGCTGCGCCAGCACCTCCGGGTTGCGGCCCGGCTCGTCCCAGTCCAGGAAAACGTCCACGCCGACCAGGTCCTTGACGGCCCGTTCGTGCGGCGTGAGCCTGAACTGCACGCCCTGGCCGCGATACATGGCCGGCTCGGTCTGTGTGGGCCGGCGGTCGAGCCGCGCGATGACCGCGTCCGTGAACGCGCGGGTGCCGACGCGCTCCTGGCTCAGGCCCATGCGGTAGGTGTCGCCGGTGTGGATGCCGTCCTCGAGGGTGCACAGCCAGGCGTTCTTGATCCGTTCCGCGACGGCCGGCTGGCCGATATGCACGAGCATCTGGATCGCAGCCTGCAGCAGCCCTGACGGGTTGGCGATGTCCTTCCCCGCGATATCCGGGGCCGAGCCGTGCACGGCCTCGAACATGGCCGCCGCATGGCCGATGTTGGCGGAGCCGGCCAGCCCGATCGAGCCCGCGACCTGCGCGGCAATGTCTGACAGGATGTCGCCGTAGAGGTTCAGCGTCACGATGACGTCCAGCATCTCGGGCTGCGCGGCCAGCCTGGCCGCGCCGATGTCGATAATCTGGTGCTCGTGCTGGATGTCGGGATATTCGGCCGCAACTTTGTCGAAGACTCGATGAAACAGGCCGTCGCTGAGCTTCATGATGTTGTCTTTGGTCATGCACGTGACCTTGCGCCGGCCATACGCACGCGCGTACTCGAATGCATAGCGAATGATGGCCTCGGAGCCGGGGCGAGACACAATCTTCAGGACCTGGACAACCTCGTCGGTCTGCCGGTGCTCGATGCCCGCGTAGAGGTCCTCCTCGTTTTCGCGGATGATGACGATGTTCATGCCCGGATGGGGCGAAGCGACGTACGGGCTGTACGACTTGCAGGGCCGCACGTTGGCAAAGAGGTTGAGCGACTTGCGGATGGTCACGTTGACGCTCTTGAACCCGTGGCCCTGGGGGGTCGTGATGGGCGCCTTGAGGAACACCTTGTTCGCGCGCAGCGTGTCCCACGCCTCCGCCGGAATGCCGGAGGTGATGCCGCGGCGATAGACGGCCTCACCGATCTCGATCACATCGTAGGCCAGGTCTGCGCCCGCAGCATCGAGGATCGCCAGCACCGAGCGCATGATTTCCGGCCCGATCCCATCACCGTGGGCCACCGTGATTCTCGTCGTCATTGCGTCACCCTTTCCTGTTTGATTATTGAGCCATAGGGGGCAGTGCGTGCCACGCCAGCGCCGCGTCCAGGTCGGCCGGGTCATCGAAGCGGGCGACCGTGTGCAGGAAGTCCGCCAGGGTTGCGGTGCGCTCGAGCAGGGCGCGCAGCCTGGCGCCCAGCGGGTCCGTGGCTGACGGGCCGACGGCATAGGAGCCGTGGAAGGCGAAGTAAGCCTGGTTGAGCTTGCGGATCGTGTAGCCGCGGCCCACCAGGACCTCGCGCTGCGCATCCATGTACGCCTCCGCGTCGGCAACTTTGCCTTCGGCCAGCAGCCGGTCCACTTCGAGCCGGGTCTTGCGCATGAACTCGCCGAACAGGAAGTCCGGCTCGACCGTCTCGTGGTGCAGCCAGTTGCGGCGCATGGAGAGCGGCCTCGGCCAGGCTTCAGGGGCCAGGCGATCGGCATAGTAGCGCTGCATCACGCGCTGGGCAATCTCACCGCCGATGATGGAGGCGACCGTCTCGTTGATGGTGCGCATGCCGCGACTGTCGTAGTAGTTCCAGCCGAGCGGGCGGAACATCAGGTAAGTGTGCGTCCACTCGTGCGCGACGGTGTCGATGACCCACTCCAGGTTGGCATCCGCCAGCACCATGGTGGGATAGGACGAGAAGCCGCCGGTCCCATCCACGAGCGCGCTGCGGTCCAGGCCCGCCTGCACCTCGGCCTCGATGCGCTCCATCTCCTCGACGGGGAGAGTGGGATCCAGGTACACCCCGCGCTCGACCAGGATGCGGTCGCGCGGGGATACGATCAGGTAGTTGGGGCTCTCGGTGAACTGGAAGCGGACGGGCGGCCAGGTCCTGCCGAGGGTGGTCAGCCCCTCATCTGCCAGGACTGCGGCCACCTGGCGCTCGAGGATCCACTCCGCGGCTGGCCGGCGCTTTTCCTGGCTCGTGCGTAGGGCTGTCAGCTCGGCGAGCAGCGGCGCTGCAGCAGCCTCAGGGTCAGAGATGGCCGGGTCCGCATAGACGCGCTCGATCTCCCGCTGCAACCGGCCCATCTGCCCAACGCCGTCGATGTACGCGGTGACCAGTGCGCTCTGCTCTGCGGGCGTAAGGTCCGCGCCGGGCTGCCGGACGAGGTCGCCTGCCTTCTGGCCGATCGCCTGCACCTCCCAGGCTGCCAGCCGGAACTGCTCCCCGCTGACAGCCCGGTTGACCAGGAGGTCCGCGCGTGCCGTGCCCAGATAGCCGTCGGTCTGCACCAGGAAGAGAATGACGACGCAAAGCACGGCCAGCCACAAGCGGCCGCGCACGCGGCTGCCTGTACGCTTGCGGGCATTGCCGTGCAGGCGCGTATTCCCCCTGGTTGCCGCGGAAGTGCTCATGATGCTGCATTATAGGGCATCCTGGCGGCCAGGCAAGGCACGAGACTTACACTGTGGAAGGCTGGAAGCTGGAGGCCGGAAACCGGAAGCCTCAAGCTGGTAGCTCGGAGCTGAATCCACAATCTTCAATCCACAATCTTCAATCGTTTTGACGTCCGTTCACACTAGTGCTATGCTTGCCCC
>CAZTMA010000083.1:0-22793 GCA_964614645.1 uncultured Anaerolineales bacterium | reverse complement strand
ACGCCCGGCTCATTGATGATGTACTGCGGCCGTGCAGGCTCCGGCTCGATCTTGCGCCGCAGATTGCTGATGTTCACCCGCAGCAGGTGGGTCTCGGATTCGTAGGCTGCGCCCCACACAGCGCGCAGCAATTGGCGGTGGGTCAGAACCTTGCCCACGTGGGTCATCAGGACGTGCAGTAGCTCATATTCGGTCGGCGTCAACTGCACCGGCTCTCCGGCCAGCGTGACCAGGCGGTGAGCCAAGTCGAGCGTCAGCGCACCCGCGTTAAGGGTCGCATCGGATGACTCGGGCGTGCTGTGCCTGAACGCGACGCGCAGCCGCGCAAGCAGCTCACCGATGCCGAACGGCTTGGTCAGGTAGTCATCCGCGCCCGCATCGAGCGCACGGATTTTCTCCGCCTCATCGTTCCTCACCGAGAGGATGATGACCGGTACCGCAGTCCACTCACGCAGCCGTCGTGTGACCTCGACCCCATCGATGTCCGGCAGTCCGATATCCAGGATGATGATGTCGGGCCGCGCGGCAATGACGGTTTGCAGAGTTTCCTCACCCGTCGCCGCTTCGTAGACCGCATATCCATGAGCCGCCAGCGACACTTGCAGGAAGCGCCGGATGGCCCGCTCATCGTCCACGATGAGCACGCGCAGTCCGCTCGGTTCGGTCATCGGATATCTCCACTGGGCAGCACGAACCGGAAGACCGATCCGCCGCCCGGCCGGTGCGCCGCGCTGATATCGCCGCCGTGCGCCTCGATGATGCCCTTAGCGATCGCCAGCCCCAGCCCCGTCCCGCGCACCCGGCCCGGCTGTTGCACGCGATAGAACTTGTCGAACAGCCGCCGCTCATCACCTGCCGGAAAGCCGATCCCGCGGTCTGCCACTTCGACGACGACCCGTTCGCCGTCCACGTGCGCGGTCACATCGATCGGGGACCCTTCGGACGAGTATTTGAGCGCGTTGTCCAACAAGTTGACGATGACCTGGACGATGAGCGGCTCGCTCATGGGCACCGGCGGCAGTGAATCGGGCACTGAGACGTTGACGGGCCGGCCCTGGAGTTGCACCTGGCGCTGCTCGAATGCCGCACCGATCACTTCCGCGATATCGCCGGCCTCGCGCTTCACGCGCAGCGCGCCCGCCTCCACCCGGGACATATCCAGCAGGTTGCCGACCAGCCGGTTCAGCCGGTCTGCTTCGGTCGCGATGTCACTGATAAGCTCGCTGCGCGCAGCATCCGCCAACTGCACATCCGGATCGCGCAAGCTACTCACCGCGCCCGTTATAGAGGCCAGCGGCGTGCGCAGGTCGTGGGAGATGGAGTTCAGGAGCGCACTCTGCAGTTTCTCGGTGGCACGCAGTACCTCGGCCTCGCGTGCCTGCTCGAGCAGTTGCGCCCGCTCGACGGCTTCTTCAGCGCGCTGGCGGGCGCGTGCAGCCAGGCTGCTGATCGTGACCCCCGTAATCAGCAGACCGAGGAAGGTGAGCAGGTACTGGGTATCCGAGACGGCGAGGGTGAGATGCGGGGGGACGATAAAAAAGTCGAAGGCCAAGACGCTGGCCACCGCGGTGAAGATGGCCGGCCCCAGCCCCCAGCGCAGCGCCGCGATGACTACGGCCAGCAGGAAGAGCATGACGAGGTTCGTCGGTGCGATGACGCCGCGGGTCAGCAAGCCGAAGCCGGTGACCAGCGCGACCAGCGCCAGGCCCGCGACATAGTGCAGGGGGTGAAACTGCCTGGAGGACATGCCAGACATCCTTTCCACCAGGCAGTTTACACGATGCCTTCTTCTTTCGCCAGTCGATCCATGAAGCTGCCCAAGAGGCGGGTCATGGTGTCGACTTCCAGCAAAAACGCATCGTGGCCCCAGGTGCTCTCGATGTCCAGGTAGGTTACGTCCGCGCCCGCGGCGGTCAGCGCGCTGACCAGTTCCTTGCTGTGATAGGACGGGTAGAGCCAGTCGCTCGTGAAGCTGACGACGAGGAAGCGGATGTGCTCGGCGTGGGCGAACGCAGCCGCGAGGCTGTTGGCGCCGGTAACGGCGCTGGTGCCGTTGCCGTTGCCGCCTGCCGGGCTGCTGCTGAGGTCGAAGTAGTCCAGCGCCTTCGTGACGTACAGGTAGCTGTTGGCGTCGAACCGCTGGGTGAAGCGCAGGCCGTTATACTTCAGATAGCTCTCGACCTCAAATTCGGTCACAAAGTCGTAGCCGAACCGCTCGCGGCTCTGGAGCCGGCGGCCGAACTTATTGTGCATGGATTGGTCGCTGAGATAGGTGATGTGGCCGATCATGCGCGCAATCGCGAGTCCCGCATCGGGACGCCGGCCCGTGGCGTAGTAATCGCCGTCCTGCCAGTTGGGGTCTGCATAGATGGCCTGGCGGCCCACTTCGCTGAACGCGATGAGCATGGGGCTGCTGCGCGCGGTCGTGGCGAGGGGGATGGCCGCGCGCACGCGCCGCGAGTGATGCGCGGCCCACTCCAACACCTGCATCCCGCCCATCGAGCCGCCCGCGATGGCAAGCAGTTGGTCGATGCCCAGATGGTTGATCAGCTCGACCTGCGCGGCAACCATGTCGCCGATGGTTACGACCGGGAAGCGCAGGCCGTAGGGCTGACCTGTGGCCGGGTCGACGCTGGTAGGCCCGCTGGAGCCGTAGCAGCTCCCCAGGACATTGCTGCAGATGACGAAGAAGCGATCCGTGTCGAACGCCTTGCCCGGTCCCACACAGTCATCCCACCAGCCGGTGTGGCCCGCAGCGTCCAGCCCGCCCGCGTGCGCGCTGCCGCTCAGTGCGTGGCAAACCAGCACCGCGTTCGACCGCGCCGCGTTCAGTTGGCCGTAGGTCTCATAGACCAGCGTCACGGGGCTGAGCGTCGCACCGCTCTCCATCACGAACGGCCGGTCGTGGGCAAAGGTGAATATCTGCGGCTGGACAACGCCCAGCGCGTTGGGAGTGGAGGGTTGCATGGGTGAACCTCGATGAATTACGGATTACGAATTAGGAATTGAGAATGATCGATGGGTGTGAGTTGTCCCTTTTGTGTTCCCAGGTCCTAATTCGCAATTCGTAATTCCTAATTCATTCGAGCGCCTGCCCGAGGTCCCACAGGATGTCGTCGATATCTTCCAGGCCGATGCTCAATCGGATGAAGTCGGGGGTGACTCCTGCGGTGACCATCTCATCTTCGCTGAGCTGGCTGTGGGTCGTGCTGGCGGGATGAATCGCGAGCGACTTCGCATCGCCGACGTTCGCCAGGTGACTGAAGAGTTGCAGCCGTTCGATAAAGCGCCGGCCGGCCTCCAGCCCGCCGCGGACGCCGAAGCCCAGGATGGCGCCCGGCCCCTTCGGCAGATACTTCTGGGCGCGGCCGTGGTCCGGGTGGCTGCGCAGGCCGGGATAGCTGACCCACGCGACCTGCGGATGGGCTTCGAGCCACCCTGCGACGGCCTGCGCGTTGCTGATGTGCCGGTCCATGCGGAGGCTCAAAGTCTCGATGCCCTGGACGGTCAGCCAGCTATTGATGGGCGCCTGGCATGCGCCCACGTCGCGCAGAGTCTGGACGCGCGCCTTGAGGATGAAGGCCGGCGCGCCGAGGTCCGCATACACCAGACCGTGATACGACGGGTCGGGCGTCGTGAAGTTGGCGAAGCGGCCGCTCGTCCAGTCGAAGTTCCCGCCGTCCACGATGACGCCGCCGATGGTCGTGCCGTGGCCGCCGATGAATTTGGTCGTGCTGTGGGTGATGATGTTCGCGCCCCACTCGAACGGGCGGCAGAGGTAGGGCGTCGCGAACGTGTTGTCGATCATCAGCGGGATGTGGTGCCGCCGCGCGATGGCGCTGACTTCCTCGAACGGGAACACGCTGATGTCGGGGTTGCCCAGCGTCTCGCCGTAGATGAGCTTCGTCTCCGGGCGGATGGCCGCCTCGAAGTTGGCCGGGTCCGCCGGGTCCACGAAGGTCACGTCGATGCCGAGCCGCGGCAACGTATAGCGGAACTGGTTGTAGGTCCCGCCGTACAGGCGGCTGCTCGTCACCATATGGTCGCCCGCTGCGCACAGCGCGAAGATGGCCATGGTCTGCGCCGCATGGCCGGAGGAAGCTGCCAGCGCGCCGACCCCGCCTTCCAGGCTGGCGAGGCGCTGCTCCAGCACGTCGGTCGTTGGATTCATGATGCGGGTATAGATATTGCCGAATTCCTTCAGCGCAAACAGGTTCGCGGCGTGTTCCGTATCGCGAAACTGGTAACTGGTCGTCTGATAGATGGGCACGGCCCGGCTGCCGGTGGCCGGGTCAGGCTGCTGCCCGGCGTGGAGCTGCCGCGTGGTAAAGCCGAAAGTGCGATCTGTGGTCACGGTGTAGGTCCCTTTCGTCGATGGATTTCGCCAATCAAAAACGCCCCCTCGCCGGTTGACGAGGAGGCGCTGTGACACAATGCTCCCGCATGGACGGCTGGCAACAAAAATCCCCGAGCGATGCGTTAACGCGTCCGGGGATGAGCAGGAGCGACTGTGCGCCTATCTCTCATCTTCCAGATCGAATCTGCCGGAATTGGCACCCTGGTTTATCCGGGTTGCCGAGGCTTCACAGGGCCGGTCCCTCTGCCTCTCTGGATGAAAGTATGGGCCTATTCGATTGTGGGATGCTTTATATCAGGTTGCCCCGCATTTGTCAAATGACAAAAAGAGGGTTGACCCTGCTAATAGCCGCAGCATTTCTCCTCAGGCTCCATCCATGCTAGAATGGCCTCTGTGATATTCACTATACACGGGTACAACCCTGCTGCCCGACATCCTGCACACCCCTGAGAGTGTACCATGCGCCTGATGTGTATTGCCTGCGAAGTCCTGGCCCGGCCGCTCTATCTGTCTGCGGCGCGGTCGCCCCACATCGTTGACATCCAGCTTTTCCGCCGCGGCCTGCACAACGACCCGGCGAACCTACGCGAAACGCTGCAAGCCGCAGTCGATGAGGCTTCCGCGCGCACGCTGCCCAACGGTCAGCTGGCGTACGACGCCATTGCGATGGGCTATGGCCTGTGCGGACAGGCCACCGCCGGGCTGACCGCGCGGCAGATCCCCGTGGTCATCCCACTCGCCCATGACTGTATTACCCTGTTCCTGGGCAGCCGCGAGAGCTACCGCTACCAGTTCGATAACTTCCCCGGCACCTACTGGTACGCGCAGGATTACGTGGAGCGCGACGACGGCGGCGGCGGCGCGCTGTCGTTGGGTGCGGGCGACACGGGGCTGAACAACACCTATGAGGAATACGTCGCGAAGTTCGGGAAGGACAACGCCGACTATCTCATGGAGGTGTTGGGGGGCTGGCAGCAGCACTACAAGCGGGCGGCGGTCATCGACATGGGCGTCTCGGATATCTCCGAGACGCTGGCGCGGGCCGAGGCGGATGCGAGCCGCCGCGGCTGGGTCGTAGACCGGGTCACGGGCGACCTTGTGCTGGTCAAGCGGCTTGTGGACGGCGACTGGGATGGCGACTACCTCATCATGCAGCCGGGCGAGCAGTTGCGCATGACGTATGATGAGAAGATTGTTGGATGCGGCGTCGTGCGGCCTGTGTCCCAGGGTGGCAACAACCGCTAACCTGGAATCACCGCTGTGCCTGGTGTCTCACCGGGCCGCCTGCGTTGGCCCAGATAGGAATTTGTGTAATGACGACCATCCTGGAACCGCCGGCGCGGGTCGTGCGGGCAGAGCCGCGCACGACCGCCCAGGTCACATTTGCAGACGGCCGCACCTACGAGGCGCCCGTCGGGACGCCGTTGGAGTGGTACATCCGCGCGGCGGATGCAGAGACGCCCTGGCCCAGCCCGATCGTCGCCGCGCTGATCGATAACTACCTGCGCGAGCTGACTTACCCGGTTGAGCATGATGTCACGGTCCGGCCGCTTGCGATGGATGACCGCGACGGCAGCCGCATCTACCGCCGTTCGCTCACGTTCCTCCTGGTCGTGGCCGCCAGTGAGCTGTTTCCGGATGCGCACCTGACCGTAGACCACTCGGTGACCTTCGGCGGTTTCTACTGCGAGGTCGAGGGCCGCGGCCCCTTCACGGCCGCCGAGCTGGCGCAGATCGAGGCGCGGATGCGCGAGATCGTCGCGCTCGATGCGCCCATCCTTAAACAGCGTGCGCCCCTGGCAGATGCCGTCGAGCTGTTTCACCACCGCGGGGAGGAAGATAAGGTCCGGCTGCTGCGCCATCGCAATAAGAGCTACCTGGTGCTGTACGAGCTGCGCGGGTATGCCGGCTATTTCCACGGCTACATGACGCCCTCTGCCGGCTACCTGCCTTACTTCAGTCTGCACCCCTATGACCCGGGCTTCATCCTGCGCTTCCCCACGCGGCGACAGAACACGGGGCTGGAGCCGGTGGTCGAGTATCCCAAGCTGATTGCCGTGTTTCGGGAGTACGGCCAGACGCTGCGGCTACTGGGCGTGCAGGATGTGGGCGCGCTGAATGACGCCATCCTGGCCAAGAGGACCGACGAGATCATCCTGGTCGCGGAGGCCCGGCATGAGCAGCGCATTGCACGCATCGCCACGCAAATCGCCGAGCACCATGAGCAGTTGCGGTTGGTGCTCATCGCAGGTCCGTCTTCCTCGGGCAAGACGACCTTTTCGAAACGGCTGGCCGTGCAACTGCTTGCCAACGGCGTCCGGCCCATCGCGATCGAGCTGGACAACTTCTTCGTGGACCGCGAGCTGAGCCCGCGCGACGAGCAGGGCAACTATAACTTCGAGGTGCTGGAGGCGCTGGACCTGGCCCTATTCAACGAGCAACTTGCCGCGCTGATGGCCGGCGAGGAAGTCCAGTTGCCCCATTACAACTTCGTGACGGGCAAGCGCGAGCCGGGCAGCGTCATCCAGCTGGGCGCCGACCAGGTGTTGCTCATCGAGGGGATCCACGGACTGAACCCGCGGCTGGTCTCGGGCATTCCGGCCGAGCGGGTGTTCCGCATCTACATTTCCGCGCTGACCCAGCTCAACATCGACCGGCACAACCGCGTCTCCACGACCGATAACCGGCTCATCCGGCGCATCGTGCGCGATGCGCGCACCCGCGGCTACACTGCCGCAGATACGATTAGTCGCTGGGAGAGCGTCCACCGCGGCGAGCGCGACTTCATCTTCCCGTACCAGGAGAACGCGGACGTGATGTTCAACTCCGCGCTCGTCTATGAGCTGTCCGCGCTCAAGCCGCTGGCCGAGCCGCTGCTGCGCCAGCTGGACCCCGGCGAACCCGGCTTCACCGAAGCCAAGCGCTTGTTGGCCTTCCTCCAATGGTTCGAGCCGGTGCAACACGACCCGATACCCGACAACTCGATTCTGCGCGAGTTTATCGGCGGCAGCAATCTGGAGAAGTTTGCGCCCTGGCAGCGGACATAAGGGGAGAACTGTAACGATGCAGATGCGTGTGTATGCGACGCTGCGCGATCTTGTGGGCAGCAGCGTCATCGAACTCGAAGTGACCGGGCCGACCGATGTGCGTGAGATTTTGCAGCAGGCGGCTGCTGCACATCCGCAGCTCTCCGCCAAGCTATGGGATGCAGACGGCAGCCTGAGCCGCACGATCCAGGTGCTCGTCAACGGCCGGCCCATCCAGTATCTTGCGGGCCTGGCGACCCAGGTCAAACCGGGCGACGACCTGAAGATGTTCCCGCCGATCGGCGGTGGTTAAATGCGTAGTGGCCGGTCTCTGACCGGCCACTACGTTTTACGGCGATTACCAGAAGGCTGGCCGTCAACGAATTCCTGCAGCGAATGAACGAATTGCGGTCGGGTGCGACGATTCGGTCATTCGTTGTAAGCGAAGCGGCATTCGTTGACGGCGACCCCAGGACCCTAGATGATCTCCAACGCCCGCAGCTTGGCCTCAGGCACTACGCCCTCCACCCAGCCGCGCTCCGCATAGTATTCCGCCAGCATCTTGTCCAACTCGCAGACCGAGCCGAGCGAACCCGGCGACTGCGAAGGCTCCTCCAGGAAGCGCTTCGGCAGGCTGTCATCCTTGCCCGTGATGCCGCACAGGTTGTTGATGTGGCGCTCCAGGTTGTAGACGCGCTCGCCGACTTCCAGGAGATACTCCGCCGAGCAGGGCGCGCCGGTGATCGCAGAGTACTGCGCCGCGAAGCCATCGAGGGATTGGGAGAAGGTGCCGAACTTGCAGACATCCAGGCAGTCGGTCACGGCATGGACATTCTGGAAGATCATCGCCAGCTTGCCCTTGCCCTCCCAGGCCAGCGGGTCGGCTTTCTCGGAGGGGCCGAGGACGTTGCCGACCACCTCGGCAGCCGGGGTGTAGCCGCGCAGGTGACACGCGCCGCGGTTGGAGGTGGCATAGCCGATGCCCATCCCCTTGATGCCGCGCGGGTCGTAGGCCGGGATGGCCTGGCCCTTGACGTGCATGCCCAGCTCGGGATGACCCAGCTTGGCCGCAGCCTGGCCCGTGCCTTCGGCCAGGATGTCGCCCACGCCCTCACGGAACGTGATCTTGCGCATCATCTCGACCATGGCGTGTGTGTCGCCCCAAGCCAGCCCGTCACCGTTGGCATGCCCGCGCTGCGTGTATTCCATGTACATCGCGAGCACCACGCCGATTTCGATGGCATCGAAGCCCCAGTCGTTGGCGCGATCGATCATGAAAGCGACGGCCCGGATGTCATCGTTGTCGCACATCGCGCCCAACGACCAGGCCGGCTCGTACTCGATGCTCTCCATCCGCACCTTCCACGGGCCCTCGGTGACCTCGACCTCTTTCTTGCAGGCGACCGGGCAGGCGTGGCAGGTGGGGTCGTTAATCAGGATGTTCTGCTTGACATATTCGCCGCTGAGCAGTTCGGCGCGGTCCCCGAAGTTGGTGTGCTGCGCGTTGCGGGTCGGCAGGCCGCCCAGGGCGTTGTCCATGTTCATCAGCACGTTGGTGCCGTAGACCGACAGGCCGCCCTTGCGCGGGGAGGTCACGACGCGCTCGTCGGTGAGCTGCGCCAGCGCGACCTTCTGCGCCGCGCGGAACGCTTCCCGGTTGGCGGGACGGGGCCGGTTGGCGTGGATGCCCTTGATAACGATGGCCTTCAGGTACTTGCTGCCGCCCACCGCGCCCGTGCCGCCGCGACCTGAGGACCGGTCGTTTTCGTTCATCCAGTTGGCGAACTTGACCAGATGCTCGCCCGCCTGGCCGATAGCGATGACGCTGACATCCTTCTGGCCGTGGCGCTCTTTGAGCGTCTCGATGGTCTCGTGCACGCCCATGCCCCACAGGTCGCTGGCCGGATGCAGGGTGACTTCGCCGTTTTCCACCAGGGCATAGACCGGCGTTTCGGCCTTGCCCTTGAAGACGATGCCGTCCAGCCCCGCCCACTTGAGCCGCGCCGCAGACCAGCCGCCCTGGTGCGAGTCGGTGACGGTGCCCGTGAGGGGCGACTTCGTCACGACGGCGAGCCGACCGCTCATGTTGACATCGGTGCCGGTCAGGGGGCCGTTCAGGAAGCACAGGAGATTGTCGGGGGAGAACGCGTCTACCGTGGGACCATTATCATAGACGTATTTCACGCCCAGTCCGCGTGCGCCGATGTACTTGCGCGCATCCTCGTCGTCGATCGGCTTGTAGTCGATGTGTCCGGTCGTCAGGTCGATCCAGGCGACCCGGTTCACAAATCCACCCAGTGGCATATCTTCCTCCTTGAATGATGTTGCGCTTGCGTTGGGTTGTCGGGGAACAGAAAAGCGGCAGGCCGTTATATCCTATCGATATAACGGCCTGCCGCCTGGAAATGGCCCCGAAAGATGATTGGTTAGCTCTCGGCGCTTCGTCTCAGCGAACGGCGGTGAGAGACTGGGTCTCACAGATCCCCTTGTGCGAAGCGTACGAATTGTGATGTGTTATACAAAGGGAATTATACACCATCCTGCCGCCCGCGCAAATCGGCTGCGGCGGCGGGTCAGCGGTTCGAAATGTAGGGCGTAGGGGCGAGGTCACCTCGCCCCTACGAGATTTGGGGGCAGTTCATCGAACGCCTCGGCGAAGAGACGCGCGATGACTACGTCGGCTTCATCGGCAAAGCGGTGGAAGCGCGCGACATAATCATGCCCGGCTGCGGTCAACTGGGCGCTGCCGCCCTTTGGGCCCCCGCGCTGGCGTTCGACCAGGCGGATGCCCAGGGCCTGCTCCATTTCGTCCAGCCGGTGCCAGGCCAGCGCGTAGGTAATCTGCATCTGGCTGGCCGCGGCCCGGATGGAGCCAGACGCGTCGATGGCTTCGAGCAGTTGGACGCGCCAGCGGCTCAGGACGACCTGGCCCTCGACCTCCAGCCAGAGGTTCGCGTGTACGGACAGCCGCGGCTCTACGGACATCGGATGATCCCTTGCGCCCAGAGACAGCCGCCGCAGGTCGGATAGGGAGTGCCGAAGCAGTCCTCTTCGTTGCTCAGGCTGCAGTCGCAGCCCCCACAGAAGGTGCAGGGCGAGAAATCGAACGCCTGCACGCGCTGCCGGAAGGCGATGTGCTCCGGCTCGTACCATAACTCGGCCAGGCTCTGCCCGGGCAGTTGTCCGACGATGTAGCGGCGGCTGTTACGCATGCGGTTGTTCAGATAGCTCGTGTGGTCGTGCAGCAGCGGGAGACAGGGGGTCAGGCTGCCATCCCATCCGACCACGCCCGCGCCGGCTTCGATGAAGGGGCAGCGGTTATTCACATCCCCCAAGGTGGCGCCGGAGAATGTGATGCTGCGATTGCTGCGCATGGCCTCGTAGAGCACAGGAGCCGTCACCTCGTTGAAATCCATCTTGGGCAGGTCCAGGTGGGGCGTCCACGGCGACGGCAGGTAGGCGATGTCGTTGAGCGCGCGGGTGTACAGGAGCTCGCTGCGCATCTCCGCGGTGTAGGGCATCACGTTGGTCACCAGGTACTGTGAGGCGCCCAGCGTGGCGCCCAGGCCGAGCACGGCGGGCAGGTCTGCGATGTTGCGGCGCATAGCGACGAAGGCGATGCCCAGTTCCGGGCGTCGCGGGTGGCGCGGTGGCCGCAGGTCGCTGAAGCGGCGCACGTTCTTGAGCACCATCGGCAGCGCGGCGCCGAGTCGCACATCCTTGTAGCTCTCTGGCCGCGCGCCGTCCAGTGAGACCCATAGCCGGTCCAGCCCGAGGTCGATCAGGTCCCGGGCGCGCGCCTCGGTCAGCAGGGTGCCGTTGGTAATCATCTCGGTGTAGCAGCCCAGGGTCTTGACGCGCGCCACCATGTCGAGGATGCCGGGATGGCTGAGCGGCTCACCGAAGCCGCCGAAGAACACGCTGGGCCGTGGGTTCAGCTGCTCCAGCCCGGCCAGGATGGCAGCGAAAGTCGTCTCGTCCATCTTACCCAGCGACTCTTCCCAGATGTTGCGTACACACGTGCGGCACGCCAGGTTGCAGATATTGGTAGGCTCGATGTACAGCTTGGCGAGGCTGCTTGCCGCGCGGCGCACCGTCAGCCCGCCGATCTGCTCGGTCAGGGCCGCGGTCTCGCCCGGCCGGAGGCCATAGCGCGCCGCCACCTCAGCCGGCAGCACCAGCCGTCCCTGTTCGTCCACGAATGCTTCAGGTTGTCCTTGCACGCCACACCTCACGATTATCCCCGCCGTGACCCGCCAGACTGTGGCAGAATTTCGATCGGGTCAGGGGTCAACGCATCACATCACCGGTAACGTTCAACCTGCAACGTGCGCACCTGTAGCCTGCTGATCAAACTACTTCCAGCCCGTTCGCGTCCGGCAGCGCAGGGAACGGCGCGTGCGGCTCCTGCTGATACCAAAACGCCGTCGATGCGATATCGTCCTGCAGCGGCAGGTAGCGCAGTTGGCCGTCCAGCGGCTTGCGCCAGCCGAGCGCCTGGATGGTGACCCGAAGGTTCTGCTGGAAGCGGATGGGGTCCATGATGTGCCAGCGGTACAGGCCGAACCGCTGCTGGCTCTGGTACGCGCCGTCAGGCTTGATGACCTGCGGCATGCCCAGATAAGGCGTCGAGTACACGCCATACTGTCCCGGGGGAAATTCGAAGCCCCACGCGCCGCCGAAGTAGTCCTCCGTGCCCGTGCCGCAGATAGTTGGCCATTCGGTGTCGCCGTCCATGTAGAACTTGATCTCGCCCTCGCCCCACCAGCCCGAGTTGTTTGAGCCCCAGGCGATGTACGTGCCCACATAGTGGCCCCAGCCGCGCACGCCGTCGAGCAGGGTGTGATCCTGCATGTAGGGCAGCGGGTTGTTGCGGCGGAACTGCGCGTGGAAGGTGGCCCGGTCCGCGGGCACATCGGTCAGGGTGTAGTCGATGGTGTAGAAGAACCCGCCGACGCGTTCGGCAGTCAGGTTCTCGACGGTGATGCGCGCGTGCCGGTGGAAGGGCATTTCCCAGTAGCTGTTGAAGCCGCCGGCCGGATTCACGGAGATGGGCAGCGAATTGACGTTGCACCGCTCGCCCCAGCCATTGCAGAAGAAGTCGCCCAGCGGCACTTCGACGGAGGGGGTCTCTTCGCCATCCCAGTAGCAGCGCAGGACGATGCGCCGCCAGGCGCGCGGGTCAACGGTGATCCAGATGCGCTGGATCGCGCCCGGGCCCTCGATATCTGCCAGGGTCACGGTGCTGTTGGACGGCAGGTCGATGCAGGGCGCAATCTTCCAGCCGCGGCCCAGCTCGACCGCCGCGCGCGCGCCGGGTCCCTCGGTCGCCATGCCGCCCTGGCCCTTGGCGCCGGTCAGGTTTTCGGCACTGATGGAACGCGTCTCGGCGCGGGAGAGCTGCGCCAGGTTGCCCAGGCTCATGCCCAGGCCGTTGAAGGGGAGCGGAGAAGTCATCATTGCCTCCAGGAGAGATGTAGACGCCCCCAGTATACCACGTCTGCACCTGCCTCAAGCAAGACAACAGCCTCACCCATCGCACTCGACAGGTGAGGCTGTATCACGCATGGGCCGAATCTATGTCCCAGCGGCCCGCCAGGCGAGCGGCTTGTTACGCAGGCTTGGCAGCCTTGACCTTCCTGCGCGGGACTACCGGCAGGATGCGCATGGCGATGTACCAGGCCAGCGCAACGGCCGCCAGGACGCCGATGGTGGAAATCCACTCGACTGCGGAGGGCAGGTAGACCGTGCCTTCCCGGCCCGTCTGAGCGAACAGCGTGCAGCTGAATCGGTTGAGCATCACGCCGCCCAGGAAGAGCAGGGAGCCGATCCACTGGCCTGTGCTGCTCTCCCGCAGCGATGGGATCGCGAAGATCAGCATCGGGAGCAACACACCTACCGCCACCTCTGCCCGCCAGAGTTGGCTCATGGGGTCGTTTGTCAGAAGCTGCGGCAGGTGACCGGCATAGATGACCTCACCGATGCGCAGCGCCGCCACAACCAGGGCTACCCACATCGCGCCCTTCGCCAGCCCCGCGCCCACCTTCAGGTCGGCCGGGGTCCGCCGCACCTTGCAGGCGATCTTGTAGGTGACAATTGCAATGCTCAGCCCTGCCACGACCGATGAAGTGAAGAACTGGAGCGGCAGGATCGGCGTATACCACAGCTCGTGCAGGCGGTAGGGCATCAGCAGGTACAGCGTACCCAGCGTGCTCTGGTGCAGCGACGAGAGCGTGACGCCGAAGATGACCACCGGCGCGAGCAGCCGTTCGACACGGTGCGCCCAGCGCGACTGCCCCATGCCCTCGAGCAGCGGCGGGGTGTTCTCCACCACCAGCACCATCGAGTAGAGCAGCACGCACCAGCAGATCTCGAACAGCGGCGAGTGCGCGTTGAAGTTGATCATGAACCCGTAGAACCGGTCCGGTCGGCCCAGGTCCAGCACCAGCAGGGCCAGGACGCCGATGTAGCCCAGGAAGCCGGCCATGATGGCGGGCCGCATGGCGGGCTTGAAGCGCTCCAGACCCAGGATGTGCACCACTGCGGCCATCGTGAAGCCCGCGCCGGCGAAGGCAATCAGCGTGAAGTCAAAGCCGATCCAGATGCCCCAGGCAAAGCCATCGTTCAAACCGGTCGATGCGCCCAGCCCGGTGAAGAGCCGCCAGACGCCGACGACGACGCCCGCCATGGTCAGCATGCCGAGGACGACTACCAGCCAATTGATGCTGGCCAGCGCCTCATTGATTAGATTCGATAGTCCCCGTCGAAATGAAGGGGTGGATTGTGTTGAAGCAGTCATGTCAACTCCCGTATCGCAACTTGCGCGTGCCTATTCGCTATCGCTGTCGGTGTGGCCGTGTTCGGCGTGGCGGCCGAGCAGAGAGAACAGGCCCGTTGCCACCGTTGCGACGCCCAGGGCAATCACTGGCGTCCGCTTCATGATCGGTTCGCTGTACTGCGCCACACGCTGTTCCGGCAGGTCCTTGAACCCCAGCTCCTCGAACGGCACATCGGAGATGTAGAGGCGTGACGTGCCGCCGACCTCGAACTCACCGTAGACGTGGTTCACATAGCGGTCCGGGTTCGCCTTGATGCGCGCATGGGCTTCAGCCAGCATCTCTTCCCGAGTGCCGCCCTTCAGCGCGCCCGTCGGGCAGGCCGACGTGCAGGCAGCCTTTTCGCCCACCGCCAGGCGGTCCTGACAGTAGTCACACTTGCTGATGACGCCCAGAGCGCCGTCCCAGCCGAAGGTCGGCACATCGAACGGGCACGCGTACTGGCAGTAGCGGCAGCCGATGCACTTGCTCGTATCGCAGACGACCAGGCCCGGCTCCACCCGCTTGAGTGCCCCGACCGTGCAGGCCGAGACGCAGGCCGGTTCCAGGCAGTGCATGCACTGGCGCTTGACGTTGCGCTCGAGTCCCGCTGCCAGCTCGAACTTCTCGACGAAGGTCAGGTTGGTGGCGCTGAGCATGCTGGGCAGCACTTCCGGCGCTTCAGTGCCCTTGACCTCGTTGCAGGCCCGCTGGCAGGCGCCGCAGCCGATGCAGCGGCTCACATCGATCAGTGTACCCGGCGTCTTGCCCGGATCGACCTGGTTCGAAGCCTGGGCCGAAGCCTTGGCACCTTTGGGCAGATTGGTCGCCAGGACCGCGCCGCCTGCGGCTACGGCCGCGAGCTTGATGAACTGCCTGCGTGTATACTGCGCGCCGTTGTCCGGCTGCGTGTTTTGTTGCATATCCTTGACCGTCATCGTGGCCTCCGGCTAATCAGCAGGGCGCCGGCGAAGCCTATAATCAGGCCCAGGAACCCGCCGATACCCATAGTCATACCCATACCTATGATTGCGTTGCGCCGCAGTTGTGCTGCCTGCGCAGTCGTCGTATTGACCTGTGTTTCCAGCTCTTCGATGCGTTCGTTCGCCACCTGCAACTGGCGGGTGGTCTCGCCGCGGGTCGGTGCCCCACTCGTGCCGGATTCTGCGGCGGCCGCAGCCGAACTGTGACAGCGAATGCAGACATCCGAAGCGACCGTGAATGAGTGGTTGCTGACGACGCTGACACCCTCGCGAGCCGCCTCAGCCTTCTCGCGTTCGCTTACGGCCATGTGGCAGCCTGAGCAATTCACGGCGGTGATGTCATGAACGGCATGCGCCAGCTCGGTCTCCACGTCGGAATGGCACGAGGAGCAGAGTTCCTCCTCCGTCGGCAGCCGCAAGCCCTGCGTATGCGCCGGGTGGCAATCGTAGCAATCCAGGTTTTTCTGGCCGTGCAGGCTCTGCTCCCATTCGGCGAAGGCAGCGGCATGGCAGCCGTGGCAGGTCTCCGATTCCATCGGTAGGATCATCGTCTCGGCCTTCGGATGACCCTCGATGTACTCGCCGTGGCACGACTGACAAGTCACCTTGCCGGTGCGGGCGTGGGTCGAGTTCTCCCAGATGACGCCGGTTTCCTCGTGGCAGCTTTCACAAACAGGCTTGCCCGGCTGCGCGTGGGCGATGGCGTCTGCATCAGCTTGCGCGGCTGCCATCGTGTCAGCGTTGGTCACTGCCGTCAACGATAGAGCGAGGACCAGGAGGACGAACGTGGGGATGATCGCGGGCCACAGGGAGCGCTTGAGGCGCTCCCCCAGCCCTCTTATTGAGTTATGCATGATGGAAATCTCCAGTATGTTTCTGCTGACTCAGACCATCGGGTAGCGCTGGAAGACGTCGCACTTGACGCAATCCTCAGGGATCTGGCCTTCCGCATCGAAACGTGCTTGCCAGCAGGGCTGGTCAGGGTGCTGGGCAGCTGCACACTGGCTCTTGGCGGCCGGGCTGCAGCCCTTCACATCCCAGCAGGCCGCAGAAGCTGCGGAGGCTGCCGATGCACCGGGTGCCGTACTCGTAGAAGAAGCAGGTGCAGCAGGCATGGCGGCCGAAAGGCCCGGCTGGATGCGCTGGTCTTTGATGGCCGGCGGGATGATGAACGGCGCCACCGGCTCCTTGGCGGGAGCGGGCATGCGAACTGGCGCTGCGGGACGCGGGGCGGTCGGCTGAACTGCAGGCCGTGCCTCCGGGTGCTTGGCGGCATAGTCATGCGCTTCCGCTTCCCACCGGCGGTCGAGCCGCTTCAGGCCATACACCATACCTGCCAGCACCAGCGCCGGCACGCCGAAGCGCAGTGCGACCATTCCGAAGAAGACGAGTAGATCAACGAAGTTAGGCATTGGAACCTCCAAGTATAACCAGTCAAACTAGACTGTGCGGTGGGCATCCCAGGTGCGCAGGTAATGGCTCATCATGAACAACATAGTGGCGGGCAGCGCCAGCCGCAGTGTCAGTCCGATTGCGAAGGTGATAGCTTCCATGATGTCCTCCCGTTTTCCTGCCTGGCAAGCCAGGCCGCCGTCTGTAAGGTGCTGTTGTCGCGTGTGATTTCACTATTCACAGTGTATCAGGCGGGAGAGGCGGGGTAAATCGGGTGGTTTACCCATCTTTGGGATGGGTGTTTTACCCACTGGCACAGAGGGAGCTACTTTAGCTCGATGAGGCCTTTTTCGATGGCGTAGCGGACCAGCTCAACGCGGTTATGGAGGTTCAGTTTGGCCATGATGTTCTCGCGGTGGCGGTTGACCGTCTTGATGCTGATGACCAGGGCGTCGGCAATCTCCTGGTTGGAGTGGCCCTCGGCAATCAGCGTCAGGACCTCGCGCTCGCGCTCGGTCAGTTCTTCGAAGCCGCGTGCGCCCGCGCTGGGCATGTCGCGGCGCTGGAGATATTCGTTGACCAACACGCGTGCGACCGATGGGAAGAGGAACATGCCGCCGCCGCTGACCGCGTGGATGGCGCCGATCAGTTCATTCGGCGCGGCGCGCTTGGGCACGTAGCCGGACGCGCCGGCCGACAACATCTCGAAGAAGTACTGGTCGTCCTCGTGCATCGTCAGCGCGAGAACGGCAATATCGGGGCAGCACGCCTTGATGCGCCGCGTGGCCTCGATGCCGTTCATGTCGGGCATCGAGATGTCCATCAGCACGACGTCGGGTTGCAGCTCCTCGGCCATGCGGACGCCTTCGGTGCCGGTCTCCGCTTCACCGACAATCTGCAACTCCGGGTCTGCGCTCAACAGCATGCGCAGTCCCGCGCGCAGGACGGCGTGGTCATCTACCAGCAACAGCCTTACAGAAGCCATCTCTCACACCTTCTCAACCAGGCAACGAGCCACCACGGAAGACACGGAGTCCACGGAAATCGCATTAGTATCTGTGGCTTTCCGCATAGTCCGTGTGTTCCGTGGTTGTCTTGCACGTCATCCTTCGACTGGCGGCACGGCGCAGATCCGGGTCACGTCGTCCACCCGCTCAGAATGCTTGTGTCCGTACTTCGTAATTCTCAATTTCTAATTCGTAATTGATCAGCGCGTCTCGGTCACCTTGTGCAGCGCGCGCGGGCGGTCCGGGTCCAGGTCGCGCGTGAAGGCCAGGTTTGCCGCCAGCAGTTGGCCGGGCACGATGCTGACCAGCGGCGACAGCCATTCGGGCACGCCAGTAGGCAGCGCCAGCGGGATGCGCGCCATGCTGAGCGCAGCCTCATCGTCGCTGATGACGACCAGCTCCGCCTGCCGCTCGCGTACAGTGGCCATGAACGCCTTGAGTTCGGGCAGCATCCGGCCCGACGGCGCGATGACAATGACCGGGAAGCCGCGGGCCACAAGCGCGAGCGGGCCGTGCAGGAAGTCCGCACTGCTGTACGGCTCGACGACCGTGTAGGTCATTTCCTTCAGCTTCAGGGCCATCTCGAAGGCGGTAGCGTAGTTGTAGCCGCGGCCGATCGTGACGCATGACTCCATGTAGCGGTAGCGTTCGGCAACGAGCGCGATGTCCAGATGCAGCGCCAGCACCTCCGCGACCTGCTCCGGCACGCGGCGCAGTGCCTCCGCCCGTTCGCCGCCGGCCAGCGCGACGCTCAACAGCGCGATGGCGGCCAGCTCTGCGGTGTAGGTCTTGGTAGCGGCCACCGCCAGCTCTTCCCCGGCGTGCAGCCCGATGACGAACTCGGCGGCCTGCCCCAGGTCCGACGCGGGGAAGTTGGTGAGCGCTGCGGTCAGCGCGCCCTGCCGGCGGGCCTCCGCCAGCACAGCCACGATATCGGGGCTCTTCCCGCTCTGGCTGATGCCCAGGACGAGCGCATTGCCGAAGCGCGGCGCTGCCTCGTAGATGGTGTAGAGGCTCGGCGCGGCCAGGCCGACTTGCAGGCGGTTTGCGGCGCCGAGCAGGTACTGGGCATAGCGCGCCGCGTTGTCGCTCGTCCCGCGGGCCGCGATGATGACGTGATCCACGTTGCGACGGCGGATCTCGGCGGCCAGCGCCTCGGCCCCGGCGCGCTCCTTGGTCAGCACGCGAGCCAGTACTTCCGGCTGCTCGTGGATTTCCCGGTAGACATGCGTTGTCTGTAAGTCCTGTGTCATGGAATTCTCTCCCTCATCCGCTCAGGCCGCAGCCTCGTGGACGACCTCGCCGCCCACGATGGTGCTGTGGACGTGCAGGTCAGGCGTCAGCAGCACCAGGTCGGCCCGGCTGCCCGGCGCGACGCGGCCGCGCTCCTCCTCCAGGCCAAGCACTCGCGCCGCGGTCGTGGTCATGCCGGCCAGCGCCTCGTTGAGCGTGCAGCCCGTAATCTGAATCACGTTGCGCAGCGCCTGGTCGAGCGACAGGATGCTGCCGGCCAGCGTGCTGTCCGCCAGCCGCGCGCTCGTGTCGTCCACGAATACATCGAAGTCACCGAGCGCGTGCTTGCCCGCGGGCATGCCCAGCGCGGCCATCGCATCGGTCACGAGGCTCATGCGCCGGCCCTCCAGCGCGCGCCAGATGACGCCGATGACGGATGGGTGCGTGTGGATGCCGTCCGCGATGAAGCCGACGGTCACGCGCGGGTCGGCGAGGAGCGCGCCGATCAGACCCGGCTCGCGGTGTGCAAACGCGGGCATGGCGTTGAACAGGTGCGTGCCGTAGCGGATGCCCGCGTTGAACCCCGCGATGGCCTCGTCGTAGGTGGCCATGCTGTGCCCTGCGCTCACAACCACCCCGCGCTCGACGAGGCTGCGAATCACGTCGAGTGCGCCCGGCAGCTCCGGCGCGAGTGTGACGATCCGCACGCCGGTCTCCGGCGACCAGTCGCGCACCGCGTCGACGTCGGGCGACTGCAGGTAGTTGGGGTTGTGTGCGCCCTTCTTTTTAGGGTTGAGGAAGGGCCCTTCAACGTGCAGGCCCAGCGGCAGCGCGCCGCGGAAGCCCGCAGGAACGTCCAGGACAATCTCACGCGCGGCCGCGATGGTCTCCAGCGGCGAGGTGATGATCGTCGGCAGGAACGCGGTGACCCCGTAGCGCGCATACTGCGCGGCGGCTGCCCAGATGGAGGTCGGGTCCGCGGTGAAGTCATGGCCGAACGCGCCGTTGAACTGCAGGTCGATGAATCCCGGCGCGACGATCAGTCCCTGTGCATCGAGTTGCTCCGCGTCCGGCGGACACTCGACATCGGCGGCGGGGCCGACCGCGACGATCTGCTCGCCGTCGATGAGCACCGAGCTCTCCGGGATGGTGACGGACGGCGTGTAAGTGGTGACATGGTGGATGTAGAGCATGGCTATTTGATCTCCGGCAGACTCGCGGCCGCGATGGACTGTCCCACGCGGCGGCTCTTTTCGTCGGGCAGTTGCAGGTTGATGCGGCCGGCCAGCTCGGGGAACTCAGCAGCCAGGACGGCCTGCGCACCTTCCAGGATGATCTGCCCGCCGGAACCGGACGTGACCCGGCCCAGGATCAGCACGTGGCTCAGGTCGTAGAAGTCGGCGTAATGGGCCAGCGCGTAGCCGAGATACGCGCCGATGCTCTGCCAGATGGCCTGCGCACCTGCGTGCCCGGCCTCCAGCCGCGCCTGCACAACCTTCAGCCGTTCCGCGTCGGTGATGCTGCCCGGCAGGTCGATGCCCGCGGCCCCGGCCAGCCGGAAGACGCACTGCTGGGAGAAGTAGAGCGCGCCCACGCCCCGGTCGCCCGACCATTCGTCCACCGGGCCGTCAGGATTGTAGTCTACCGGTGCAAAGGCCAGCTCGTTCAGCCAGTCGGTGATGTTGCCCTGCGGCGTGACATAGCCGACCGCCTGGCTGGAGCCCATCGCGATGCCCAGCACCGCGTTCTCTTCGAGCGACATGGACCCGGCCAGCGCGGTGACTTCGCCGTCGTTGACCACCTCGAAGGGCACGCCGAACTCATCGCGGATGCGCAGGAACAGGCTGCGGACCGCGTCGAACCGCTCCGGAGGCACCCCGCGGAACAGCGACGCGACCATCGGCCGGTTGTCCACGATGACGCCGGCGGAGCTGCCGCCGATGGCATCCACGCGCGGCAGCCGGGACGCAGCGAGCCGGATGGCGTTGCGGACGTGCTCGTAATGGTAGGCCGGGTCGGTCTGCTTGCGCGGCTCCCAGACGATTTCCTCGCTGAAGGTGGCCTCGCCGTCCACCACGGCAGACACCTTGAGGTCGGACGCACCCAGGTCGAAACCTACGCGACAGCCTTCCAGGTGGCGGCCCAGCGCGCGTTCTAATTCGTGCTCGGCCGGCACGTCCTCCGCCGCGCACGCAACAATCGTAAATGGGTGCTGGTAGACCTGCTCACCCATGAAGTGATAGTCGAAGTCGCGCGCGCCACCGGCCGCGTAGACCGCGGCAATGTGCTGTCCAATGCTCCGCGGGCCGCCGACGTAGACCTTCCAGCCGCCGCGCTGCCAGAGCAGGAACTTGACCAGCCGCTCGACATAGGTCAGGTTGGCTGCGGTCTGCGGGTGAGTGTCGGGATAGACGATGGTCTCGAAGCGGGACAGTGCGCCGTTGACGCGCTCCACGCCGAGGACCAGGGGCACACCCTGGCCCGACGCAGCGACTGCATCACGGAAGGCTCGGTTTGCCAGCGAAGCAGGGCGGAAGCCGGGATCGAGGGCAGGAATAATACGGGGCGGGACCAGCGGAAAGGCTGATGCTGCAGGCGCCGACATGACCACCTCACGGAAGATGATACGGAGACACGCACGCGGTGTCACCGGTAAGGCTAATGATAAAGCATTCCGGCGAACTCGTCCACTCGCGCGCCGGCTTCACGCCATTCAGTTTCCGGGGGAAGGGCGGCCAGTGCGGACCATCGGCGCTGATGGTAATCTATACAAATTGCGCGAAATCTATTGACAATCGTTCTGATATCTGCTAGGATATGTATAGACATGTCCATATGTGACTGTACATGTTCTCCTTCCGGTCGGAAGCGTAGAGAAGAAGGATAATGATGTCATCTCTCAGCAAAGCCGGACCTGTCTCCATATACAGCCAGTTGGCTGCCCAATTCCGCGCTCAGATCCTGACGGGTGAGCTGCCACCGGGCACTTGCCTTCCTACCGAGCTGGAGTTGGCCGAACAGTATGCGGTCAGCCGGGGCACCGTGCGACAGGCAATGGGCCTGCTCGTGCAGGCGGGCCTGCTCGAACGCGTGCCAGGCAAGGGGACCTTCGTCCGCCAGCCGGCGGCGCCGGCCGGAGAGCGACTCATTGGCCTCATTGTCCCGTACAGCCGGGACGCGTTGACCATGGACATCCTGCTCGGCATGACCGATGTCGCCCAGTCACACGGCTACTCGGTGTTCTTCGCCCACACGCAAGAGGATCCTGCGCAAGAAGCCCGGGAGATCCAGCGTCTGCGGGCCAATCGGGCAGCGGGATTGGTCATCTTCCCCACCAGCAACCTTACCTATGACGAAGCCATCTGGGAGCTCCAGCGCACTGATTTCCCCTTCGTACTCGTCGACCGCTACCTCAGCGGCCTGCCCGCCAGCTATGTGGGAGTCGACAACGTGGGCGGGACCTACCAGGCCACGCAGCACCTCGTGCGACTCGGCTACGCGAGTGTGGGTTTTGCGGTGACGGGCGGCATTATCACGACATCGGTGCACGAACGCTATCAGGGTTACCAACGGGCGCTGGCAGATGTCGGGATGGTTCCTGGGCCGACCTGGCTGCACAACCCGGGGCCGGCACGGGCAACCGAGGAAGAGCACGTGCGGCGGCTCCGCGTTTTTCTGGCTCATGCTGAGCGACCGCGGGCGCTGGTGGCAGTTAACGACTACACCGCGCTCCTGGTATTGCAGGCGGCCGCAGCCGAGGGGTTGCGTATGCCGGAAGCCCTGGCGCTGGTAGGCTTTGATGACATCCCTGTAGCAGCTACCCTGCCGGTGCCGCTCACCACGGTGGCCCAGCCGCGTTACGAAGTCGGCGTACGCGCCGCTCGCATGCTGCTCGATCGGCTCGAAGGCAGGCCTGCGGAGACCACGCGCTTGATCCTGCCCACCTCTTTGGTCATACGCTGTTCCTGCGGGGCCAGGCC
>CAZTMA010000082.1:0-22882 GCA_964614645.1 uncultured Anaerolineales bacterium | reverse complement strand
TGTGCAACCTAATGTTTCCCGAGAAGCCGCCGGACGCCAAATTAGCAATCACGGTTTAGACTATCAGGCTGAGTGCCAGCGCGGGCAGTGACAGGATCGTTGATAGGACGATGATCGCGCCGGCTAGCTGTTCGTCCGAGCCAAGCTGTCCCGCCATTACGTAGGACGCGGTTGCAGTAGGCGTTGCGAGGTAGATCATCGCGATGCGGAGTTCGAGGGGTGCAAGACCGAGCGCGGTTACCAGGACATAGCCCACCAGCGGCGCAAAGCCGACCTTGACCAGTGCCGCGGCCGCGGCTTGGGTCCAGCGGCCGCGCAGCGCCTCCAGCGACAACGTCGCACCTACGCCCAGCAGGGCCAGCGGCGTGGTCATCTGCCCGAGGGTCGCACAGGTGCGCGCTATGATGGTCGGCAGCTCCCATCCGTTGACGGCAATGAGCAGCCCCGCCAGGCATGCTACGATAAAGGGGTTCGTGACAAGCGCGACGCTCAGCTTACGCAGGTAGGCGGCACGCGCTGCCGGTGGCTGGCCTGCGGCACCTCCGCCGCTCGCAACCAGCACGACGACCGCTACGATGTTGTAGATGGGGACAACCAGCGCCAAGGCCAGGACGGCCAGCGTACGGACCGCCGGGTCGATGGCGCCGTCCGCGCTGGCGAGCGCGAGCGTGATGGCGGGCAGGCCGACATAGGCCAGGTTGCCACGAAAGCCGCCCTGGACGAATGCACCAACACTGTGGCGTGGCAGTCGGAGGAGCCACGCCACAAGATAGCCCACACCGATGCACGCGGCAGTGGCGGTGAGGATAACGCTCGCCACGCGCAGCGCGGCATCACCCCCGAGCTCCGCGGTGGCCGTCTCCTCGAACAGAAGCGCGGGCAGTGCGATCCAGTAGAGGAGCCGGTTTGTCTCCCGAAACAGGCCCGCGGATGCAAAGCGCGTCCGCCGCAGCATGGCGCCCAACAGGACGATGGCGAGCAGCGGAACGAGCGTGTTGAGCGCCAGCATCGCGGCTCAGAGAATTAAGCGCGGAGACCCGGAGCGGCGGTCCCACGGCGTGCTTTGAACGCGGCATAGGCAACCAGCAACACGACTGCCGCGGTCGCGACCCAGGCCGCGGTTGTAACCGGCGGGACGGCCGCATGCTTCAGCGCGATGCCGATGAAGGCCCACACCAGCACGAGCAAATAGGCCACGTCGCGGCGCGTCCATGCCATCAGCCCGGCGACGACCACGGCAACCGCCAACATGATCACTAACCAGGTCTCCGGGCTGAAGCCGAAGCCGCTCCAGCCGACAAAGTAGAGCACCTGTGTCACGTTCGCGATCGTCGCCACCGTAATCCAGCCGAGATAGACGCTGAAGGGCACGCGCACTGCCCAGGTCTCCGCTGCGTTTCCGCGCGTCCGGCCTGTGCCCAGGCGCAGGTAAATCACGATGAGGCTGGCAAGCAGCGCGAGCATGGCGACCAGCGTGGCCGGGAAGACATTGTAGTGCCAGAGGAAGATCCACACGATATTGGCAACGCTGCTGAACACGAACGGCCCGGCGATGGCTTCCATACGTGCATCGTTCCGCTGCGCAGGCAGGGCCTGATAAATGAGGAAAGCGATGATGCCCAGGTAGATCAAGCCCCAGATGGAGAAAACGTAGCCGGCCGGGACGAAATAGATGTCGAAACGGTCGGAGATTTCGCCCGTGTTCTGCCCGTTGATGGGCAGCGCATTGGCGAGGACGTTGACGACGATCATAGCAAGAGCTGCCAGGATGACGACGATCTGACGAACGGTGCCTTTCACAGTTTCCCCTCCTGTGGGATGCAGGTCCCGGTTACGTAGAACATGAATGATCAAGGGCTTGCGGGGCGGCGCAGGGACCGGATACGCCACATAAGTATACCAAAGAGCCCGACAAGCGCCAGCAGGTCCACCAGGATTGCCAGCATGACCGCGCGCGGGCCGAACGCGCCAAACAACTGGCCCGCCAGCCAGGGCATGAGCATTGCGCCGACGCTGGAGCCGAAAAGTATCCAGCCTGTGACGCGACCGGTGACGGTCATAAAGGTACCGGCGAGAATGATGGTGGTCGGAAAGATGGCTGCCATCGACAGCCCTGTGATGAGTGTTCCGGCCCAGAGCGCAATCGCAGAGCCAGCCGCAAGGTTCACAAGCAGCAGGCCGAGCGCCGCGCCGGCGACGCTGCCGCCCAGTAGCTGCGCGGGAGATACCCGCGCCGCTAAAGGGATGGCCAGCAAGCGACCCAACGTGATGGCGCCCCAGAAGAGCGAGGTGAGATAGGCCGCGGTCGCCTCGTCCGCCAGGCCGGTCGACGTCGCGTAGGTGAAGCTCCAGCCGCCGTAGCTGACCTCTGCCGCCACGTAGACCAGCATGAAGATGACCATGAGCGGCAACAGCGAGGGCTCAGAACGACCGATGGCAGTAACGGTAGGTTGTCGATGCGGCACCGGACTGGGCAGAGTCAGCACGAAGGCTGCAATCGGGAGGATCAGCAGGGCGATCAGGCGAAACGCCCAGGCGTGGCTGCTGGTAAGTAAAACGGCCTGCGCAATCAGCAGCGGAGAGACGAATGCACCCGCCCCGAAGAAGAAGTGCAGGCCGTTCATGTACGGCGCCACACGGCTGCCGAAAACCCAGACCATCGACACATTGCCGCCCACATCGACCACCCCTTGGCCGATGCCAAGGGCCAGCCCTATCAGCGCCAGCAGCACGAGCACCGGCATGGCCGGAATGGCGAGCAGCGCGACGACCATCACCGCCAGTCCGGCGGCCATGACCAGGTGCGACGGGAGGCGGTCGTATGCGCGGCCGGCGATGAGCGACCCGAACAGATAGCCCAGCGAACGCGCGGTGAAGATGATGCTGACCGCGCTGACACCTACAGCTACTTGCTCAGCGAGCCGCGGCAGGACCGGCCCGATGGACGCACTGGCGAGGCCCAGTGTGATGAAGGCCAGGTAGTAGCCGGCGGCCCTCTGCACGCCGGGCACCGTCTGGATATGGGTTGCCTCTGCCATGTGCCTCATCCGATCGCGACCATGAGCCGTGCGGTTCCTTGCCAGAGCTGCCAGATGCCGAAGCCTGTAAGCGCGAGGATGGAAAGGCCCAGCAGGCCGCGCGTGAACCGAGGGCCGAGCCGGTTAGCCGAACCGAATGCGAGGATGATGCCGGCCAGGACGGCAAGCATAGCTCCATAGAAGCCGGCCAGAAAACCGATGGCGCGGTCAGGAGCGGCAGCCCAGGCCTGGATGATGACCGGACCCGCGACAAGACTCCAAAATAGATAAGGGCCGGGACCGAGCAGGTTCATCAGGGCAGCTTGCAGCACTCTATCGCGCGTGCGTTGCGGCCGTGACATTTCGAGTGCTGCGGCGGACGAATCGCTGGATAATGGGCCGAGGCCGCTTCCCTCGCTACGCCACTGGCGATAGGCGCCCCACGCGAGATAGAGGATGAATGCGCCGCTGAGAAAATGAAGCGCGGTCCGTAGACTCTCGGGGATGCGCGTGAGGAATATCAGAACAACGGCAATGATGGGAGCGTCGCTCATCAGGGGGGCCGCGATTGCCGGGAGCGTGCGTCGCCAACCGTGAGCCAGGGTCTGGGCAATCAGATATGCCTGGAAGGGGCCCGGCTGGGCGGCTGCCGCCGAGCCGTAGCCGGTCCCCAGGAACAGGTATGCGAGCAGAGTCATTGCAGCGGAAGCCCGCTGCAACTCAGCAATTCGCGCATTGTTTCTCCACCGGATATCCCGCGCGTTCCCATGCAACGAAGCCGCCGCTCATGTTATGAACGTTGGTGTATCCCTGTTGTCGCAGGAAGGCAGTGGCCTGGCCACTGCGGTTGCCGGTCCGGCAGGTGACGATGACCGGCTTATCTTTCGGAACCTCCGCCAGGCGGCTCGGGAGCTCCCCGAGCGGGATCAGCTTAACGCCGGGGATGTGGCCCGCTTCATACTCATACGGCTCGCGCACGTCGAGAATGACGACATCGGGATTGCCCTGGAAGGACTTGACGGTCGATGCGTCGACGGTCTCGGGCAGCGCTTCGGCGGACGCCGCGCTGCCTCCGGCCGTATTCATAGTCGCAGGGCCGGCGCCACACGCGGCCACCAGAAGGGCCACAAGAACCAGGAGCATCACTACTACACTGCTTTTCTTTGTCATTGTCTCAGCCATCCAGTCTCTACGGGTTGGTTAGCCACCAGTAACCGGTGATCGGCTATTCTGATGCACGCTGCCCGCCGCAGGTTACGGCACCACCAGCTCAAAGTCGAATTCGCCGGTGCGGCTCGAGACCGCGCTGTCGCCGGCCTGATTGAGTCCGAGTACCACGTAGAAGTGATTCAGTGTGTCATCGCCGGTCCCGCTGGCAGTATCCTCATGGATCAGTGCGGCGGGAAATGGCCATGCGACGGTCTCTCGGAGGGTGTCCGGCTCCGGGGTGAACCAGGGGTTCGTTCCGCGGTGGACCGCGTATGCCGTGTTCGGGACCACGTGCTGCCATGCCAGCATAACGTAGTCTGACTCCAGCGCAATGCTGGTTGCAGGCGCTGTAGGCGTTCTGTCGAGGCAGCCGCTCATGTGCGCTAGGCTGGCGACGGCAGCCTTGGCATACTCAGTGAAGTAGCCCATGTCGAGCGTGGTGAGCAGGTCGGACGCCTGATGATAGTAGGGGCTGAAGTCATGAGAGTTGGGGTAGTAATCCTCGATGCCGAGGATCGCGGTGTATCCCGAGTCCCAGAAGGAGGCATGATCGCTGGCGCCTGTGCCATCCGTCCGCACCTCCGGAATGAGATTCAGACCATAAACCCCCACCACGCTGGCAAACTGGTTGGCGAGTTCGACCGTGGCGGGCCGGAGGGACGTGGCGTGCAGGTCGATGTCCCGTGGACTGCCCAGCGTGTTCCATGCAATCATGTCCAGGTTGAGTACACCGAGGATCTTCTCGTCCCGTGCAGCCGCCCGCTCTGCGTAAGCGTTGCTGCCCAGCAGCCCCTGTTCCTCGCCCGTCCACAGGGCGAAGCGCAGCGTGCAATCCCAGCGATATTGGCTGAGGATGTCCGCAGCGACGAGGACAGCGACCGACCCGCTGGCATTGTCGTCCGCGCCCGGCGCGGGAGACCCCTCTGGCATGTTGTCCAAGTGCGCTGTGATCATGTAGATGTCGCTGGGGCGCGTCCTGCCGGTCAGCTGGCCGATGACATTTGAGGGGCGGTCAAGGTTCCAGGTATGGTACTCCACCGCCAGGCCGTGTGCGGCCAGGTGGTCACCCACATAGTACGTTGCCTGCCGAACGGGTACCCCACTCTTGGAGTTGCGCGTGGCGATGGTGTAGGGCGTCCCGCGGATCAGCGCGGGCCACTCGCCGGTCAGGTCGCCCGTATACTGCCGGAGGGTCTCCTGTTGGACCGCGCCGAGCATCCCCTCTACAACCGGGTCGGGGGCAGTTACCGGGGGGAAGACCACAGTTTCATCCGCTTCCGTGGGCAGAGCACTCGGAGCGAGCGAGATGCGGACAATATCTGCGCCGGCTGATCCTAGTGCCTCGGCCTGTTGCACGCTGGTCGCGAGCAGGGCCACGCGCGCATCTGCAAATAACAGACGGCCGAACCGCTCCCAGGCCGGCGATGCACGACCTGGGGCAGGGTAAGCCAGGTAGAATGGGCCGTCGGACTGTCGCACAGGCAGCCGGCGCGCCGACAGGCCTGTCGCGGCCAGCGAAGCCCACCCCTCAGCGTCCGCTGCGGCCAAAAGGTAGGTACTTTCTGCTGCGTGAAAGTGCGCATAGGTGGGCAGGCCCGTCTGCATGAAGCGCTCAACCGCTGCACGGTCAGGCACGCGGACAAGGAGGAGGTGCCGAGCATTAAGGGGTTCATCTGCAGCCGCTATGCCGGCGCGGGTGAATTGCACGCAGAACAACAGAATGAGAAGGATGAGGCGGCGGCGTGGCATCATTGCTCCTGCTGAAGCTACTGGCGCGCGATACTGGTAATTTGCCCGAAGCCGTTGATTGACAACACGTAACGTCCGCCCTGTGCCAGCGCCAGATACTCATCCAGGTTTCTGGTGGTGTATGTGTAGTTGCGGTCATCAGCCTGGAAGGTGATGAGATATTCCTCGCTGCGACCGGCGGGGCGCTGATTCTCCCCCAGGGTATTGACCACAGGCCATTGCGGGTTGAGGTCTCTTCCTTCCATCACCAGTGCGGGAGCAGTGGTCCAGGCCACGGTCCGGTACTGGCAGAAGTCCGCCAGCACCTCATACTGGCAGTCCTGCTTGACCTCACCGTAACCGGTGCCCGTGTCTACGACGTAGGGCGTGCCGCACACCTCGCGCGAGTTAGGGACGGGCTGACTGACGACCTGGTAGACCCTCTCGCGGCAGTTAACGACCTGCACGCCCGCAGGGATGTCCTCGAGCCAGCCTTCGCGCGTGACGGGGACGAGCGCCTCGATGTTGATGACGCGGCGCCAGCCGTAGTCCACGACCTGTCCGACCGTCTCGCTGCTACGCTGGCCCATGAAGAAGAAGACGCCTATTAGGACGAGGATGCCCAGGAGGATCAGGGGCAGAATGCCCATGCCCGCGGGCCGAGCAGCCGTGACCGGTGGCGGTGCGGCCGCAGGGACGGCCTTGCCCAGCGGTGAGCCGCAGTTGTGGCACTTGAGTGCGGTGGCAGCATTCTCTGTGCCGCACGAGGGACATTTCTGGGGTGGCGCGGGCCGGTCGCGCAGCCCGCCGAGCACAGCGCCGGCCGAGCGGGCAGTGCCTTCGGCAAGCAGTGCGCCACACTGGCGGCAAGCCGTCGCCGTCGATACATTGCGCGTGCCACAATAGGCGCAGTATATGTCAGGCCCGGCCTTTACCGCCTCGACCACGGCCTGTTCGGTCGTGACCTTCTCTTCGGCGGCCTGGTCAAACTTGACGTCCTCCGGCATGGCTGTGCCGCACTGCTTGCACTTCTGTGCTGTGCCGGGGTTACGGGTCTGGCAACTGGGACAGGTCCACTCTAGCTCTACATAACCTAACGACTTTTCCGCCATACCTCCATGTCCCTCCTCGCGCATGCGACAGGTGTCGCGCGCAGTATACCACTGCATTGTGAAGAGCGCAGCGTTAAGGTTCTGATTGTTCGTGGATCAATCGTGTGTCTCGTGCGTAGCAGGCAGGCCGTGCTCAGCCAACTGAGCGCGGAGGAATGCAAAGCCCGCGCGCGTGAAGGCTGCGCCATTGGGGCAGAGATCACGGAAGACGCCGCGGCGAATAGCGAAGTCGCCCAGCGATGTATTATAGGTTTCGAGGATCAAATACCCGTCGAAATGAATGTCGCGCAGCGCGGCGAAGATATCGTGCCAGGGCACCAGGCCTCCGCCCGGCACGCCGCGGTCGTTTTCGCACGCGTGCAGGCCCCACACGCGGTCTGCGCAGGCGCGCACGGCTGCACCGTACTCGCGCAGTTCGGTGATTGCATGGAAGGTGTCCAGCAACACATACAGGTTGGCGTGCCCGGCCAGTTCAATGAGCGCCATGACCTGTTGCGGGGTGTTGGCGAGGTGGGTCCGGAACCGGCTCATCGGCTCCAGTACAATGCGGACGCCCCGCCGCGCCGCATACTCTGCCAGCCGGTCCAGTCCCTCGGCAGTCCAGGCGAGCTCACCGGCGGGCGGAAGCCGGCGCTTGATCGTTCCCGGATGCCCATACAGCGCGCCGGTATACGCGGTCGCGCCCAGCTCAACTGCAACATCCACTTGGCGGCAGTGCCAGGCCAGGCCGGCTGCTCTATCCACCGGGTCATCGGCCGACAGGTCGTACTGGGCCGGCCACAGTCCGCCGGGACTGGCGATGAGTTCCAGCCCAAGCACCTCGGCAGCCCGGCGCGTGCGGCTGACCGTGAAGTGCAGGTCATCGCCGATGGCAATCTCGAAGCATGTCGCGCCGAGGTCGCGGCACACCGCCAGCACTTCAATGTCGGCATCCGACCAGCCGTCGGTGAACAGGTAGTTATGCACGCCCAGTTTCATCGCTGGATGGGGGCCTTCCTGTCGGAGCGGGACTGCACGCCCGGCATGGTTGCCAGAATCTCGGCGGTTGTATAGGGCCGGACGTCGCGAAGCGGGTCGAGCCGGGTGCGCGCACTCAAATCGCGCACGACCCGTCTTACTGCCCACACCGCCAGCAGCGCGGCCAGCCAACTGATGCCCAGCCATAGTGCCGCCGGGACTAGACGAATGGCAAACTGGGCGCTGGCCCGGCCTGCTACATCGAAGAAGGAAATTGCGTAAAAGATCCCCATGAACGGTGAGCCGAGGTGCGGAGCGAAGGCAATGCCCGCAAAGAGCAGGGGCAAGCTGCCCAAGCCGATGATCGTAAACAGATCGCCATACGATGCGACGAAGTCGGTTGCTAAAGTGCCGAGCAGCCACGCAAGGAGCGCCCACACTGCCCGTTCGCTGACGAACAGCCCGGCATGGAGCAGGAGCCCCCAGCTGAAACGCAAGGCGCCGGGGCAACGCAGAACCAACGGCCCGCTCTGTCCCAAGGCAAAGGAGAAGGCCGCCAGGCCCAGGATGACGTAGGGATTGCTCACCGGCTCAATCCTCCCGCCGTGGGTGGACGGCCACCGCCTGCAGGGGCACGCTGCCTTGCTCTGGCTGCTCCGTGAAGCTGTGTCCGGCGTTGAAGCTCAGGCGCGATGCGGCATCGCTGCCTTCGCTCGCCAGGCCGGGCCGCGGATGCGCGTTCTCCCTGAGCAGGTGGATGACGGCATCGGCGGTCTTCCTGACGAACGGCCTGCCGTCAGGCAGGGTGAACGAGCGGCTGAAATAGTCGCCGTACCCCATATGGTGCATCGGCCCGATGGGAATTTCCGTGTAGCGGCCCGCGCGCACGAAGCGATGCCAGGCGGAATTGGGGAAGACCGGCCAGAAGCCAGGCGTGAGGATGCGGCCGAGGTACTGCGTGGCGTCTTTGCTGCCTGAGAGGTGGAAGATGTGCTCCACGTCGAGGGTGCCATCGTCGTCGCCCAGGACGCTGCCCACGGAGATGATGCGGATGGGTGCGCCAAGCCACTTGCGCAGATACGGCGCGGCGGCCTGCGAGGTCTGTCCGCCGCCACTGATGCACAGCACGGTGACGGGCCGCGGCTGGTCGAGCCGGTAGCCGTGGCGCAGCAAGCCGCGCAGCATCTCCTTGGCGATGCCGTACGAATAGGCCCGGCCGTAGCGGACATCGCGCGAGACGAGCACCTGCAGAAGATTGCGGAAGAAGATGACGTGGTAGAAGATCATCAGGCGGCGGCTGCGCCGCGCAATGCGCGGGATGGCCTGCCACATCGCCTTAAGTGGCCGCATCTCCGTCAGAGGTGTATTGCTGACGGAGTAGGGGAAGACGTCGCGCACCATCACGAAACCTGGCAGCGCGCCTTCCACCAGATTGAGGAAGTTCTCCTCTTTTTCGACGCGTTCCTCGCCACTGGATCGCCCCACACCGCTCAAGTAGACGATGTAATGGTCTGCTATTGGGCGGTCAGGGGCAACCGCAGCGGGCAGTCCCTCGTCGATCGGGGTGCGGGCCCCTGACCGGCACCGGGCGCGACCCGTCCACCATGTGAGGACCTCCACGGGTGCGTTCAGGGCAAATAGGATGACAAGGCTGACCAGGACGCTCAGGATGATGAGCAGGGTCGAGATGAACATAGTGATGACTCACCGGCGAACGTTTAGATTGCTTCAAGAATAGCACAGATGCTATTACGTTTCAAAGGGACTGCCGGTTGCGGTGACTATATCAGGTCGCCGGCATAGGCGAACAGGGCAGGTGCGCCACCGGTGTGCCAGAAGAGGATATTAGGATCCGGCCCTGCAGCCAGCCAATCTCCCTTGCGCTGCACCAAGCCGTCCAACAGCCCGCCGCAGGCACGGCCCGTGTAGACGGGATCAAGGAAGAGACCCTCCGTGCGCGCCAGGAGTTGAATGGTGCGTCGCTCCAGTTCACCGACGACACCGTAGCCCGCGCCGAGATAGCCATCGTCCACGCGGATGTCTGTCGCCTCGAAGGCATGGGGTCGATTCAGCACCTGCGCCACTTGCGTCGCCAGGTCCGCGACATGTGCTTGCAGCTCCATCGCGGGTGCGTCGATGCTGATGCCGACCACAGGCACATTCCAGCCGAGCGCCCATGCGCCGGCCACCATGCCGGCCTGGGTGCCACCGGAGCTCGAGGCAATTGTGATGGCGTCAAACTTGACGCCGGCAGCATGTGCCTGCTCGTAGACTTCTTCCATCGCCGCCACGTAGCCCAGTGCGCCCACCGGGTCTGACCCGCCGAGGGTGACGATGTACGGGCGACGACCCGTCGCGGTCAGCTCGTCTGCCAGTGCGTGCAGCCGGGCCGTCCGCCCGGCGCGTGTCGTCCAGTGGACCGTCGCATCCAGCAGCCCGTCGAGGAGCAGGTTGCCGTTCGGCGTGCCGGTGGTGGCCGTACCCGCCGCGCTGCTCAATACCAGGTGACAGGCCAGCCCGGCATGCCGCGCGGCTGCAGCCGTCTGGCGGCAGTGGTTGGACTGGGCCGCGCCCGTCGTAATGAGCGTGTCGCAGCCCGACTGAAGGGCGTCAGCGACGAGGAACTCCAGCTTGCGGGTTTTGTTCCCGCCGAAGGCCAGTCCCGTCTGGTCATCGCGCTTGACCCATAGGCGGACCTGTTGCCCGGTGGTCTCAGCCATCCAGGCACTGAGGCGTGGGAGCGGGTGCAGCGGCGTCGGCAGGAAGGCGAACGACATACGAGGGCGATGTGTAGTCAATGGCATAGGCGAGTCTCCACATGAAAGTGCGTTGCACGCCAGAGGCACCCTCCGGCGTGCAACGCACGGCCTATCGCTCTTTCGAGGTCCTGGCAGTCAACCGGCCCGAGGCCAGGTCAACTGCCAGGGACAACTGCGTTAGTTCGCGGGCGTGTAGGTCCAGTCGATGTTGAGCAGATCCTCGTCCGGCACGTCAGGTGAGACGGTCACGAACTCAGGCTGCACGAACTCGAGCGTCCACGCTGGTTCGACAGCCGGCGCGGCAGCTGCCGACACGCCACCAGGGGTGTTGAACACCAGGCGGCCTTCGATGGCCGGCGAGATGGCCTCGGTTTGGGCCTTGACGTAGGCGATGACCGCGTCGCGAACGTAGAGCTGCGTGTCAGCGACGGTCTGCGCCAGCGGCCACAGCGTCTGCCCCGCGTCGTTGAAGTTGCATGACCCGGCAGCCAGGTAGTTGACCGTCGAGACATTGTAGAACTTGGTCGTGTCGCTGAAGTCCACGGGCACGCCGTTGACCATCAGCGAGACAACGTTGTTGCCGTCCGGCAGCGCCGGGGCCGTGTCGTTATACGTGATCTGCACGCCCTTGTTGGTCGTCAGCATACAGGTCGTGTAGTACGAGTAGCCGCCGAAGCCGGGGACGTACTTGTAGTAGTAGTAGTTGCGGTAGCCGCGTTCCAGCACGGCCTTGAGCTGCGGGCCGTTCATCTGGATGACAAGCAGCGAGTTCTCATAGGGCATCAGGGTGAACATGTCGTTCACCTTAAGGGTCACCGGGCTGGCAGGCGTTGCGGCGTCGGCCACCTTGCGGTTGCTCATTGCACCCGACAGGTGGAAGTCCACCGTCTGCCCATTGCGGGTCAGTTCCCACACAGAGGCGTCGGCCTGCATGTTCGCAGCGTTTGTCTCCTGCGTGTAGCCTTGCAGCGCATCAAGCGGCACGGTTGTCTGGCCGATGACCGTCTGGGTGTAGGCGTCGAGTGCGGCCACGTAGGGGTCAACAATCGCCCTCACCTCAGGATCTTCCGGTGTGCTCATCGTCACGGCATGGTAGCGGCCCGCGCGACTCATCACGCGCCAGTTGCCGGCTGCCGTGGGCAGCAGGCCCATCACGACCTGGCCGAGGTAGCTATTGTAACGCGCGACCTGGTTGATGAGGACCGGTGTCCCGTCGGGCGCGCCAACGAACGCGGGCAGGTACTGGTAGTCGCCCGAGGCATCGGTCTTTTTCGTAGGATCGGTGTGGCTGTGTCCGCCCAGGATGACATCGATGCCCGTAGCCTGTGCGGCCAGGTTCGTGTCAACCTTGGTATCTACCTCCACGCTCTTTGGGTTCGAGGTGAAGCCGATGTGGGTCAAGGCGACCACGGCGTCCGCGGCCCGTTGCAATTGAGGCGCGTACATCTTGGCCGTCTCGATAGGATCAAGGAAGGTCAGCCCCGGGATGTTGCTGGGTAGTTCGTAGTTCGGGATGCGGTGGTTGCCGATGCCGAGCAGGGCAATGTCCATGCGCTTTCGGAAGGACGGCGCCGGCAGTCTGACCATGGTGTACGCCTTCACCGGCACGTCTGCCAAGCCGTATTCGCCCGTGTCCTTGATGTTGGCCTGTAGGACCGGTGCGTTGGATTGGCTGAGTACGCCGACGAAGACATCCTTGCCGAAGTTGAACTCGTGGTTGCCCAACGTCCAGGCCGCGTAGTTCATGTAGTTCATCACGGCCATCATCGGATGCAGGTGCAACTCGGTCGGCAGCGGTGTGCCGTCGGCACCCTGGCCGAAGGGCGCGCTCTTGTAGTAGTACATCATCGCGTCGCCCTGAATCTGGTCGCCGGTGTTGAGGAGCAGAGTCCGCTGCGGGTTGTGGGCCCGTTCCTGCTTGATGAGCGTGGCGAGTTGGGTGTAACCAACGTAGCGGCCTTTGTACAGGTTACCGTGGGAGTCGTTGTGGTGCAGCAACGTGACTGGTACGACCGAGCCGCTTGTGGCAGTCCCGTTGCGCGCGATGCGGCCGTCCAGCCGGGCGTTATACGGGTTGTCCTGCGTATAGGTCTTGCTTACCCACCGCTCGACGCCATCGAGCATGTCGCCCCAGTAGGTGTTATCCTTCAGATACTTGAAGCCCAGGAATCCATCCTGGCCGGCGGGTGCCAGGAACTCGTTGGTGGCGACCTTGTAGGTCTTGTTGACATCCAGTTGTCGCCAATGGCCGGTCGCGCGGTTCTTGACCAGGACACCGTAGGCGCCCCAAGCCCATGGTTGCGGGCCGGGCAGAGCATCAGTGTAGTTGTAGAAGATGTAGCGAATGCCGGCGACCTGGATTGCACCCTTGAACAGGGTTGCGCTCTGGTTCAGGACGTCGAGAATCTCGGCGCCGGTCATCGTGCCGACGACGGTCTGGTTGCCGAAGGGCAGCACGTTGAACAGGAGCCCGTGGGTCAGGGTGAAGGGTGCGACGCCGCCCGTCAGGATGTCGTTACGGAGGCCGCCCGCATTGTTGAACACGATGTCGACGTCGTTCTCAGGTGCGGCATCCGTGTTCAGGTCGTTATAGATGGCATCGTTGACGAACGCGCCCATCGTGGAGTCGCCGTTGTAGTTGCGGACCAGGTCCACATTGGTGTAGCCGACGATCCGATTGATCTCGCCCTGGTACCAGGGATCGTTCGTCCACAGGGCGACGCGCGCCTTGGTGTCCGGGTCCTCAGGGCTGCTCGCATTCAGAGTGATGCGTTCCCAGGCGACGGATACTGCGCCGGTCGTCTTGTTGACGGTCACGGTCGCGCGGCCCAGCTTGCGGCCGGCGTAGTGCGCCTGCACAACGGTGACGCCATCGACAATGGTTGCGGCTGCGAGGTCGGTGTGGCTGTGGCCGCCGAGGATGATGTCAGGCTTCTTGCCTGCCGCGGCCAACTTTTTCGCCAGCGTCTGGTCGCCGTAGACGACAAAGCCGTAGCCATAGCCGCCATCGGTGTAGCCGAGGTGGCTCAGCACGACGATCACCTGCGCGCCGGCCGCCTTCATCGCATCATAGTGGTGGAGGATGGATTCCGCTGGGTCCTTGAAGCACAGGCCCTCGGTCGCGCTGGAGATGGTGATGTACGGGGTCTCAGGCGTTGTGACGCCGATCACGCCGACTTTCACCTCATTACCGGCGGGACCGGCCGTGATGGTGGTGAACGGCTCGGCCCAGGCGGGCGTCGTCCAGCCAGCGGTCGCGCAGTTGCCCGAGTCGTTCACGACGACGTTCGCCGTGACGTAGGGGAAGTTCGCCTCGGCAATGCGTTCCTGTAGCACCTGCTGGCCCCAGTCAAACTCGTGGTTGCCGAAGGTGGTGGCCTGGTAGCCCAGGAAGTTGTACAGATCGATGGTGGGCTTGCCCTTGAACAGGTTGGAGAGCAGCGAGCCCTGCATGTTGTCGCCGACATCCAACAGGACGACGTTCTCCGCACCAACTTCGGCACGGACATTCTTGATGGCTTGGCCGAGCCGGGCGATGCCGGGATTGCTGCCGGCCAGTTCCAGGTTGCCGTGAAAGTCGTTGTTGTGCAGGATCGTAATGCTGACTTCATCGGCGCCCTGAGCGACCGGCGCGGCAGATGCCGGCACGGCTACGAGGGAGAACACGAACACGACTGCCAACAACAGGTTCAACGAGTGCGCCAAGCGGCGCCGGGACTGGGACATTGCCGACCTCCTGAAGTGAATAAGTGACTGAAACCAACTGCAACGCTACGGACAAGTCTTCCGCTGTAGAACACCCGTCTCTGACCGAACTTGGGGGCGCGGCAGAGGCGGAGTTCTGGCCGGTTCCGCTTACGCGGCAATCTGGCGCGCCTCCATGTAGAAGCGTTTTTCCCGTGCCTCACCCATGGAAAAGGTCTTGCGCGGCAGCGCACCGTCCACAATGACCGTCTTGAAGAAGTCACCCTTGGCAATGGCTGGCAGGTAAAATCCCGCGTTGCCCGGCTGCGCGCCAAGCCGCACAGCCACTTCAACCCCATGCACGTAGTCGATCCTGCTATAACGGCCCTGCTGCGCCACGGCATCGAGGAAGAGTTGGAGCGTGCCCACAGGCAGGTTCGAGGGTGGGTCGGCTATGGTGATGACGGTGTAGCCGTCGGGTAGAATCATGCCGATTCGGTGTTCGTGCGTGTTGGTCTGCCCGTCGACCGTTCCCACCATCTCGTTCAGGGTCAAGCAGCGGGTCACCGTGCAGCGCGCACGGTAGTAGTCGTCCAAAGCAGCAACGAGGTCGCCCTGCACATCGAACAGGACACGGAAAATGGGCTCAAACGTGAGCCCGGCGTCGTGGATGTTCTCCACCTCGACCAGCGCATAGCGTGCCGGGTGGTCAGCAGGTACGTGAGGCTTGAGTTGCTCCCAGATGGTCTTGGCCGTGGCGAGTGAATGGTTGCCATCGCCCATCGCGAAGAGCATCACGGGGGCGTCCGGCGGCAGGTCATACTTTGCCGTGAAGGTCGCAGGGTCTGCCAGCGCCGCCAGCGCATCAAGCGCCTGGTCGGTCGGTGCCGGGGCGTCTGCGAGGAACCCGCGCAGGTGCCCGCTGCCCAGCATCAATTCGGTGTCGTACAGAGGGTGGAGCCGGTCGCGCGCTGCGACTAATGGCTCGATGACTGTGCGGTTGGGATCGTCGATCAGGACCAGGATGTGCGGCAACTCCAGCGGCGCACCGTCGCGGATGCGCACGCGTGGAGGAATGCGTTCGAGGATGGTCCCTTCCGTGGCCCGAATCAGGCTGGCCGCGCCGCGGCTGTAGTCATAGGCTTCCAGGTCCAGCGCGAGCATCATGCCGTGGCGGGTCTTGCCCCCCGCCTCACGCTCGACCAAAATCAGGCCCTCGTGTTCAACGAACAGGCCCTCGTGCAGGTAGTTCTGCATGGTAGCCTTGATAGTGCGCACGCGGCGCGTCTCCTCCGGCGTGTCCAGGTAGACTTCCGGCAGGATGAGGTGCAGCGTGGAGGGTGCGTCGCCCACCTCCTCGGCGACCGCGTGCCAATACTCGGGCTCGGAGGTGAACTGATCGCAGGCGATGACGGCCCATTTGCGCAGGTCCACGCCTGACCGCGGCAGTAGCACCCTCGGTACGGTCGCGCCGATGGAACGACGGGTCATTCGCAGTCTTCCTGGCTTGCGCCGATCAGCAGGTCAGCAACCTCATCACCGATACGCCCGGTGGCTTCACTCGTGCTAGCGCCGATATGGGGCGAGCCGATGACGTGGGGCAGTTCGAACAGCCGGCGGTCGTTCAGCGGCTCGGTCTCGAATACGTCCAGCGCCGCGCCCGCGACCTGGCCGGAGACAATCGCGTCGTAGAGGGCCATTTCATCCAGGACGCCGCCGCGTGCACAATCTATGATGCGCACACCCTTTTTCATCTTGGCAAATGTGGTGGCGTTGATCATATGTTTGGAAGATTCGGTGAGCGGGATGTGCAGGCTGATGAAGTCTGACCGGGCGTATAGCTCATCCAGTTCGACCAAGTGCATGTAGGGTGCTGGGCCGACGTTCTGGCTGTCGTAACCGAGGACCAGCATGCCTATCGCTGCCGCGCGTTGCGCGACTGCCGTGCCGATGCGGCCCATGCCGATCACGCCGATGACCTTGCCCGCGACCTCGATGCCCTCGAACTTCGACTTCTCCCACAGCCCGTCGCGCAGCGATGCGGTCGCCTGAACGATCGGCCGGGCCAGGGCGAAGATGTAGGCAATGGCGAGTTCCGCGACCGCGTTCGTGCTGGCGCCGGGAGTGTTCAAAACCCTAATACCTTTAGCTATCGCATAGTCCACATCGATGTTGTCTACACCGACGCCGCCGCGCACGATGACCTTCAGGTTGGCTGCAGCATCTAGCACCGGCTTGCGCACCTTTGTCCGGCTGCGCACGACCATGGCGTCGTATTCCGGGATGGCAGCGATCAACTCCTCCGGTGTAATCTTGTCGCGCACGTCTACATCGAGGCACGCCTTTCGCATGCGTTCTACCGCGCGCGGCGAGATCGAATCACAGACGAGTACCTTCATGAGCACAGTCCCTTCCTAATGCATGAAGATTGCAGACAAAGATGGCTCACCAGTGTTCCGCCTGGCCCAACCTTCAATCTTCAATCTTTCATCTTCAATTGGTTTTTACGATGTCGTCAATCTGCTCGGTCAACCACTCCACGTCGGCCAGGGTCAGGTCGCCCATGTGGCCGATGCGGAAGGTCTTGCCCTTGAACGGGCCGTAGCCGTCGGATATTTGTGCGCCGCGCTTGCCCAATTCCTTGCTCAAGGCGCCGAAGTCGAAGCCAGGGTTGGTGATGTGAGTGATGGTGGGTGACAGGTAACGCTCATCGCCGTAGAGGCTGAAGCGCGTCCGGCCCCAGGTGCGGCAGTGTTCGGCCATGGCGAGGTGCCGCGCATAGCGGTTCTCCAGCCCTTCCTCAAACATGCGATCCATCTGCTTGTCGAGTGCATAGATGAGGCTGATGGCCGGCGTAGCCGGGGTGTTGAACTTGGCCGCAAACTTCTCGTTGTCGAGAAAGTCGAAGTAGTAGCCGCGGTGAGGAATGGTGGCTGCGCGCTGGAGCGCCCGTTCGCTCACCGCACAGACGGTCAGCCCGGGCGGGAGGGCAAAGCACTTCTGCACGCCTGCGAGGCAAACGTCCAGCCCCCACCCATCGAAGTCAATGGGCGTGCCGGCCATGCAGCTCACGGCATCTACGAGAATCACCACGTCGGGATATTTCTCGCGGACGAGGCGGGCCGTGTCCGCGAGCGGGCCGAGGATGCCGGTGGAGGTCTCGTTGTATGTCAGGCAGATGGTGTCAAATCCGCCCTTTGCCAGGGCCGCATCGACAAGTTCCGGCGCAATGGCTTTGCCCGGCTCGACCTCGACCACCTCTGTCTCAACGCCGCAGCTTTTTGCGATCTCCCACCAGCGCCGGGAGAACTCACCGTTAAGGGTATTGAGCACCTTTTTGCCGACGGCATTGCGGATCGCGCCTTCCATGACGCCGGTGGACGAGGAGCTAAAGAGAAAGACCCGGCGTTCGGCGTTCAGCAGCTTCTTCAGTTTTGTTTCAACGGCTTGGTGCAATTCGGCATAGGCCGACGAGCGGTGGCCGATCATCGGGGTGGCCATGGCCTGCAGGATTTCGTCGCTGACTTCGGTTGGGCCCGGGATGAACAGCTTCTTATGCATCGCCACGTTCTCCTTTGGATGGATGGACGACAGATGTGGGTGGGGCCTGTTGTGAAGGCCCGCGCTTTAGACTCTATGATACTCCAAAGCGCGAGGCATGACAAGAACCTGCGTGATAGATTCGCGCAATTAGTGGGCGCTCTGCCGCTATCTGGGTTCGCGGGCGCGGAAGCGCCGACTCCGAACCGGGGTTGTGGTATGATAGTAGCGGAATCTGTTATGGAGTGACAACTGGTTATGCATGACGGTGGTTGGTGGACGCTGATCCGCTACGACGAAAAGCAGGACCGTCCGGCTGTGAGCTGGGCGCTCATCAAGCGGGCATTTGAGTACGCGCGACCCTATACGGGGCAGATTGCAGGGATGCTGGCGCTGATCCTGGTCACGACACTGCTGGGACTGGTCCCGCCGCTGCTGACGCGCGATCTGATTGATCGGGCGCTGCCGCAGCGCGACTTCGACCGGTTGGGCCTGCTGGCGCTCGGCATGCTGGCCGTGCCGCTGGTCAATGGCCTGTTGGGGGTGGTGCACCGTTATCTGGGGTCGTCGGTGGGCGAGGGCGTCATCGCCGATCTGCGCACCGGATTGTTCGCGCACCTGCACCGTATGTCGCTGCGCTTCTTCACCAACACCAAGACCGGTGAGCTCATCTCCCGCCTCAACAACGATGTCGTCGGCGCGCAGCGGGCGGTCGCGGGGACGATTCCCGATCTGTTCACCAACGTGGTAACGCTCGTGAGCACGCTCGCAATCATGCTGCGGCTGGAGTGGCGGCTGACGCTGCTGGCGGTGGCCGTGCTGCCGTTGTTCCTGATCCCCGCACGGGTACTCGGCCGGCGCCTGCGCGCCATTGTGCGCGAGCAGATGACGCTCAACGCCGAGATGAACGCGATGATGAACGAGACGCTCAACGTCAGCGGCGCGCTGCTCGTCAAGCTGTTCGGCCGGTCAGGGACGGAGGTCGGGCGTTTTCGCACACGCGCACAGCGGGTGCGCGGGGCTGGCATTCGGGTGGCCTTCATGATGCGCTGGTTCTGGTTGACCGTCAGTCTGATCAGCGCCATCGGCACCGTCATCGTGTTCTATGTAGGCGGGCTGCTTGTGCTGCGTGAGCAGGGGTTCACTATCGGTACTATCGTCGCGTTTACGGCTTACCTGGGGATGCTGTACGGCCCGCTCTCGGCGTTGACGAACGCGCGCATGGACCTGGCGACATCGTTGGTCAGCTTCGAGCGCGTGTTCGAGGTGCTGGACCTGCCGGTCGAGATCGACGAAAGGCCCGGTGCGGTGCGGCTTGGGTCGGTGCAGGGCGCGGTGCGGTTCGAGGAGGTATCGTTCAGCTATGCGTCCGGCGAAAACGCGCCCGGTGCGGCCGGCTCGGGCTTGAGCGAGGTCGAGCGCTTCGGCTGGGGCGGTCGAGATGCGAACGTGCCTCTGTCGCAGGAGGCCGGCAAGCTGGAGAAGCGGGGCGCGGCCGCGGCTGCGCACTCGGGTAACGGAGACAGCGCAAAGGATGAGGTCGCCGGTGACACTGGCCCGCGCTGGGCGCTGCGCAATATCACGTTTGATGTGCAGCCGGGCCAGTTGGCCGCGCTTGTCGGGCCGAGCGGCGCAGGCAAGACCACGATTACCTATCTCCTCCCCCGGCTCTATGATCCGACCACCGGGCGCATCTCGATAGATGGTTACAACCTGCGCGACCTGGCGCTCGATACGCTGTCATCGCAGATCGGCATGGTCACGCAGGAGACTTACCTGTTCAACGACACCATCCGGGCCAACCTGCTCTACGCGCGGCCCGAGGCCACGGATGACGAGCTTGAAGCGGCCTGCCGCGCGGCCAACATTTACCATTTTATCGCAGGGTTGCCTGATGGGTTCGATACGGTGGTCGGCAATCGCGGCTATCGGCTGTCCGGCGGGGAGAAGCAGCGGATCGCGATAGCCCGTGTCATCCTGAAGGACCCTCGCATCCTTGTGCTGGACGAGGCGACGTCTTCGCTCGACAGCCAGTCGGAGGCGCTCATCCAGCAGGCGCTGGAGCGGATCATGCAGGGCCGCACGTCGCTGGTTATCGCGCACCGGTTGAGCACCGTCCTCGCGGCAGATGTTATCCTGGTGATTGACCAAGGGCAGCTCGTGGAGCGCGGGACGCACGCCGAACTGTTGACGCGCGGTGGGTTATATGCGCAGTTGTATGAAACGCAGTTCCGGCACGCGCAAGGGGATGGGGTGGCCGGCAGCGAATGAAAGAATGCCGGAACGAAAAAGCGAATTCTCGTTCCGGCATGCATTTGTTCGTCAGCGTGATCGTGGTTTTCCACGTCCACACGTCGAGCAGGTGTCGCGGGAGTTAGCGCATGCCGGAGCGAACGGTCGATTGGCTGTTCGGCATAGGCATCCGGTTATTCGTGGACGGCCTCGGCGTCTCCGCACGGCGGAAGGACTGAGGCCGCGGCACACGGTCGAATTCGTGGTCACGCATCGGTGCGGCCGCGGTGTAGTCGAACTCCGCCAGCTTGCGCCGCTCGATCTTATACCCCAAGACCTTCTCCACGTCGCGTACGGCAAAGGTGTCGTCGCTGGTGATCAGCGTGAACGCCTCGCCGGTTCGCTCCGCACGGCCCGTGCGCCCGATCCGGTGCGTGTATGCATCGGTCGTGTCCGGCATATCGTAGTTGATGACATGCGAGATACCCGTCACGTCGATCCCGCGGGCCGCGATGTCCGTTGCTACCAGGACGCGATAGCTGCCGCTGCGGAAGCCGTCGAGCGCTTCTTGCCGTCGCGTCTGTGACAGGTTGCCCTGCAGCGAGGTTGCGCGGAAACCTGCTTTCAGCAGTTGCTCCGCCACCCGCTTTGCTCGATGCTTCGTGCGGGTGAAGACCAGCACGGGGCTGTCACCGGTCTGCGCCAGTAGCTCCATCAGGAGTGGCGTCTTGAGATGCTGCGGCACCGGATAGACTGCATGAGATACGGTCTCAACCGGCCTGCTCTGGCCGACCTGGATGGAAACCGGGTCGTGCAGCACCTCATCGGCCAGCTTGCGGATGTCCGCAGGCATCGTCGCCGAAAAGAGCAGGGTCTGGCGCTGCGCAGGCGTCGCGGCGACGATGCGTCGCACGTCGGGCAGGAAGCCCATGTCAAACATATGATCGGCCTCGTCGAGCACGAGCACCTCGACGTTTGACAGGTCCACATGGCCCTGGCGCATCAGGTCGAGCAGGCGGCCGGGACACGCGACGACGATTTCGACGCCGCTGCGCAACGCGTTGATCTGCGGCATCATGCCGACGCCGCCATAGATGGCGGTGCTGCGCAAGCGCGTCTGCCGGCCCAACTCGATAAATGACTGGTGAATCTGCTCGGCTAATTCGCGCGTGGGCGCGACCACAAGAGCACGGACTCGCTTGCGCGGGCCGCTCTCCAAGCGCTGCAGGATGGGCAGAGCAAAGGCCGCCGTTTTGCCGGTGCCGGTTTGCGCGAGGCCAACAACGTCGCGACCGGCCATGATGGGCGGAATCGCGTCGCGCTGGATGGGGGTCGGCTCTTCATAGCCGACTGCATGCACCCCGGCCGTCAGGCGCGGGGATAGGTTAAATACGGAAAAGGTCACTGAGAATCTCCTTGGCTGTACTGTGAGCCAAGTCGCACTCTCAGCCCAGGCTCCCCACTAGGGAGCAGACAACAAGTAATCAGTATAAACCCTATCTAATAGGATGTGCGTAAGCCTGCTTACAAAGTGGTGTGACAGTTAGTACGAATGTGGCGGGCCGGTTCATGGGAAGAGGAAAATCTATGAATAACCAAATTGAGGAACACAGCTTTGACACAGGGAAGGTGGTGCTGAACTTTGCTGAGGTGCCCGCAACCGGGCCGGCGCTGGTCATGTTACATGGCGGTTCGGCCCGCTGGCAGACCTTTGCCGGCGTCATCCCGGACCTGGCCGCGAGCTGGCACCTCTATATGCCGGACTTCCGCGGGCATGGCCGCTCGGGACGGGCGCGCGGGCATTTCCGGCTGGCGGACTTCGCAGATGACACCTGTGCAGTACTAACTGCCCGCGTCACCGAGCCGGCCGTCTTGTTCGGCCATTCGCTCGGCGGTGGCGTCACACTTATGGCGGCGGCGCAATGTCCAGATCGGGTCGCGGCAGTGATCGTCGGTGATGCACCATTGGACAAAGTGACGTGGGAAGCTGCAATCCAGGCACAGCGGGCGGATCTGTTGGCCTGGCGCGCGCTCTCCGGCGGCAGCGTGCCGTTGGCTGAGGTCATCGAAGCGCTTAAGGATGCTCCGTCGTGGGCAGGCGATCCGAACGCACCCCGCATGCGCGCGCTGCTGGGCGAGGATCACCCTATGTTTTCTGCGCTGGCTGAGAACCTCTATGCGCAGGATCCCGAGGTGCTTACCGGGATGCTGGAGAACTTCGAACGATTCGCAGCAGGCTACGACATGCGGACACTGCTGCCTGCCATCCGCTGCCCGGTGCTGTTGCTGCAAGCCGATCCCGCAGCCGGGGCCGTCATGAGCGATGCCGAGGTGCAGCTAGCCCTTGCGCTTCTGCCGCAGGGCGCTCATGTGATGCTCTCAGGGATAGGTCATGCATTTCACAATGAGCGCCCGGACCTGGTTGTGGAGGCCATCAACAACTGGTATTACAGCCTCAGCCGGTGATGCGGCCATGAGTCACAGGAGTTTGCATCCTCAGACGCAAACGGCGCCGTCGCTCAGGTGCGTCGTTCCGCATCTGAGGATGCGGAACTCCTCCTGCCGATTGCCCGGCTTAAGCCCTGCCTTTAAATCTACAGGATCCCTACTGGCGCAGCTCGAAGACGATTTCCACTTCGGCCGC
>CAZTMA010000081.1:0-23074 GCA_964614645.1 uncultured Anaerolineales bacterium | reverse complement strand
ATCATCTTCGCCATCTGGAATGCGCGAGCCCTGCTCAACCGGGTGGACCCGTACGCGTACCTCGATGCGCGCAACGCCACCTTCCGCTATGCGGCCGCAGGTGCGCTGTTCTTCCTGGGAATGGTGGTATTTCGCGCGCTGGCCGGGCGCACGCAGACTGTGCGCGTGCAGGCCCGTATCGTGCTCCTCGCAAGTCTGATTGCGTTCACTCCGCTGGTGATCTGGATTTTCGCCTCAGTGTTCGGGGTCTTTCTGCGTTTCGACCCGCTGCTTTACATGCCTTCCCTGGTCATCTTTCCGTTGGGCGTGGCGATTGCCATCTTCCGCTACCGCCTGCTGGAGATGGACGCGATCGTCAATCGCACCATCCTCTGGGGCACGCTGACCGCGGTCCTGGCCGGCGTGATGAGCGTCACCGTCTCGCTCCTGCAGAAGTTCTTCATCGCGGTGACCGGCGAGGAGAGCGATGTCGCGGTGGTCCTCACCTCCCTGATCCTCGTCACCGCCTTCACGCCGGTCAAGTCGTTGCTGCAGTCGTTCGTGGACCGGCGGTTCAAGGAGGCGCCTGACACGACCAAGCCGCTGCGCGCGTATGGCGACGAAGTGCGCGCCTATCTGCAGATGCGGGACACGGAGCAGATCGTCATGCGGCTACTGGAAGAGGCGGCACGGAGCCTGGGCGCGGCATCGGGCGCTGTCAACCTGACGGCGGACGGCCGCGTACGAACAATCTGCACCTATGGGGACTGGCGCGGGGATGCGTTGGCCGTCGCCCCGCTCGAACATGCGGGGCGACGCTATGGGCTGCTGCTGCTCGGCCCGCGGCGCAACGGTGAGACATACACGCGGGCAGAATTTGATGCCCTGCAGCAGGTGGCGCAGACCGTCGCCAACGCGCTTCAGCATTCGGAATCCGCCGGCGACGGGACTGCAGCCCTGGCGCCTGCGCGCTGAGGGCGACGTCGAGCCCCGCGTATCCTACTGCCGCCTGAGCGAGGCCTTCGAGCGCGTCTCCTGCAGCTCCACGCGCGGCGCGCGGTGCTCCAGCATGGCGCACGAAATTTCGATGACTTCCTCCATCTCGTAAGGCGTGTGCACGCCGACGCAGACCATGTCGATCGGCCGCAGCGTCGCCCAGGAGAAGGCCAGCCCGACCAGCGGCGGCAGCCGGCCCGCGGCCAGCGGCTTGATGGTGATCACCGGCTTCTGCGCGTTCCAGATCATCCGCTGCACCCAGTCGATCTCGATCTGCATGAGGAACCCGGCGGCGTTGTAAATCTGGATGTAGGTCGCGACATCCAACCCGGTATTGTCTGCGTAGATGGGCGTCTCCGGCATGTGCGTGGAGAGGCCGGTAATCATGCCCCGCTCGCGAATCAGGGCCAGGTATGGCTCGATGCCCGCGAGCGAGCGCGTCCGCCGGTTGACGAAAGCATCGGTGGTCGCCTGGTGCGGCATGCAGATATCGACCCCGATGGCCGCGTACTGGTCCAGGATGGCTGCAGCCTCGCCCAACTGCGCGGGTGTGACCTCGCCGCTGCCTGCAACCGGCAGCGTCGGGATGGCAACCTGGATGACCTTGCGGCCGGCCCGCTGTTGCGCATCCTCGACTGCCTCCTGGATCTTGGCATCCGGCCGCACGCCGTAGAACGTATCCACGCCATGCGCCATGGCGGTCACCAGGACATCGCTGATGCGCCGGGCGTCCACCGTCTCCACGATGAAGCGGTCCATCGCCTTGCTCGTGTGCGAATAGCCGAGCAGCCAGTTCGTGCCGATCATCAGCCGTGAGACCGACAGGTTTTCGATGTTGGTGCGTGGGAACATGCAGTAGGTCCTCGTGTTTGATTCATGGAGTCCGCATTCTCAAATGCGGACGGGCGTATCCGCAAAGGGATCGTCCGCATCTGAGGATGCGAACTCCGCAGGTGGCATCCGTCGTCAGAACGGCCACGCGCCCAGCAGGCGCAGCTGCGGCTCGACGCCCTGCGCCTGGAGCGCGGCGCGGGTTTCATCCGGCGAGCGGCGACGTCCCGGCCATGCGGGATCGTCCGCCACGCGCACGGCCAGCCGCGCAACCGCGGCGGCCGCGTTGCGGATGGCCCGGACATCCACCTTGTCCAATGTGTCCGCGGACGTATGGCCCCACCCGCGCGGCCCGCTGCCGCCTGTGGCGATGAAGGCCGACGGCACGCCCTCAAGCGTAAACGGGAACTGGTCGGAGAACGGAACGAGCGCCTCGTTGACGCTGTAGTCTGCGCCCATCTCCTGCCCCAGCCGGCGCAGGACCGGCGTCAGCTCGCCGCAGTTCTGCAGGTAAAGCCCCAGCGGCCCCGACGTGCCCACGCAGTCCAAGTTGAAGATGAAGTTCAGGTCGTCCAGCTCGGCGCGATGGCTTGCCGCGTAGGCGTAGCTGCCGACCATGCCGAACTCCTCTGCGCCGAAGGCGACAAAGCGCACCGCACCATGGACCGCACCCATCTGCCCTGCCAGCGCCCGGGCGACCTCGCTCGCCGCGACGATGCCCGAGGCGTTGTCGATCGCGCCCTGCGCGATGTCGTGCCCGTCCAGGTGGCCGCACACCAGCACGCGTGGGGCCGCGCCATCGCCGGGCAGGTCGCCCACGACGTTCCACGAGACCGCGCGCCGCGCCCGGTTGGCCATGCGCAGCCGCAGCGTGACCGGGCCGCGGCTCAGCCAGCGCGCCAGCTCCAGCCCGGTCTCGTACGCCAGCCCTGCGCCCGGCAGCAGCTTGTCGAACGGCCCGTCCGGGTCCGAGTGCAGGCTGCCGGTGGCGGCTAACATGCCGGGCTCGCCGTCGTAGAACAGGAATGCGGCCGCGCCGGCCTGCTGCGCACGGATGTACTTCTCAAGTCGGTGAGCAGGGCGCTGGCCGGGGGGCGCACCCGCTCGCGCCAGGACGATCTTGCCCCTGACGGCGTCGCCGGCTGCGGCGAGGTCCGGTTCGAGCCCATAGCCCAGATCAAGCGCCTCGGCCTCGATATCGCACGCGGGCGCGGGCGGCAGCGCGATGCACGGCAGGCCGCGCACGGCCGGCGCGATCATGGTGAGGGTGCTCTCTCCGCGCTCCCAGCCGATGATGGGAAATTCCTCCAGGTGGACGCCGGTCAGGCCCGCGGCGCGCCACTGCTGCGCCACGAATTCGGCCGCGCCGCGGTAGTTCTCGCTGCCTGCAAAGCGGCCCCCGTAGTCCACGCACAGCGTCTCGAGGAGCCGGGCGGCCGTGTCGCCGGCCCAGATGTCGCCGCAGAGCGCGCGGTCCAACGCCAGCAGCGTATCCGGGGTCGTGCTGCTGCCAGGAAGTGATGAGTTAGATTCCATTACTTATGCACCTGTGTCTGAGGGTCGAGGGCATCGCGCAGCCCGTCGCCGAGCAGGTTGAAGCCCAATACAGTGACCATGATGGCAATACCGGGGAAGAATACCATGTGTGGGCTGGTCTGCAAGAATGGGATCGCGTCGCTGATCATCGCGCCCCACTCCGGGGTGGGCGGCTGGGCGCCGAGGCCGAGGAAGCCGAGCGCCGCGGCAAACAGGATGGCGCCGCCGACGCCGAGCGTCGCCTGGACGATCAGGGGCGACAGGCTGTTGGGCAGGATGTGGCGGAACATGATGCGGTTGTCCTTGACGCCGACGGACTCCGCCGCCTGCACGAAATCGCGCTCGCGCAGCGACAGCACCATCGACCGGGTGACGCGCGCATACCCCGGGATGCCGACCACCGCGACCGCAATCATCGTGTTGGTCAGCCCCGGCCCGCGTACCGCCACAATCGAAATGGCGAGCAGGATGCCGGGGAAGGCCAGCAGGACATCCATGATGCGCATGATGACGGTGTCGATCCCGCGACCGAAATAACCTGCTGCGAGGCCCAGGAGCACGCCGGCCGTACCCGACAAGAACACGACCACCACCCCGACCGTGAGCGAGATGCGCGTGCCGTGGATGATGCGGCGGAAGACGTCACGGCCCAGCCGGTCCGTGCCAAGGGGATGCTCGGCGGACGGCGGCTTGCGCGACATGCGCAGGTTGGAGTCGATGCTGGCGTCGTAGGGGTCGATAATGGGGGCCAGGACGGCGATCAGGACGATCAGCGTCACGACGGCCAGGCCGACGCGGCCGTTCCAACTGGCGAGCAGGCGCCGCCACGCGTCCCTGAACAACCCGCGCGAGCGGCGGGCGCTGAGGTCCACGGCAGGTGACAGAAGTGTCTGAGTATCGGCAGTCATAGCAGCCTCGGCCACAGGAACTTACTGGTACCGGATGCGCGGGTCCAGGTACGCATACGAGATGTCCACCAGCAGATTGACGACCACGTAGATGGTCGCGCTGATGAGCACCGCGCCCTGGACAATCGGATAGTCCCGGCTCAGGATTGCCCGATAGGTCCATAATCCCATGCCGGGCCACGAGAAGATGGTCTCGGTGAGGAGCGCGCCGCCGAGCAGGCCGCCCAACTGCAGGCCGATGACGGTCACGATGGGCAGCAGGGCATTCTTAAGCGCGTGGCCGATGATGACGCGGTTCTCGCGCAGGCCTTTGGCGCGCGCGGTGCGCACGTGATCCTGGCGCAGCACCTCCAGCATGCTCGACCGGGTCAGCCGCGCGAGGATGGGCATGATGCTCGTGCTCAACACGGAGGCCGGCAGGACCAGGTGCCAGAGCGCGTTAAGGAACACCTTGCGGTCGCCCATCAGCGCGGTGTCGATGAGCATGAAGCCGGTGCGCCGGACGACATCGAGATCTGCGTCCAGCCGTGCGCTCGGCGGGAAGATGCGCCGGTTGACGGCGAGCGCATAGATGAGGATCAGCGCGAGCCAGTAGATGGGCATGGAGACGCCGAGCAGCGCGCCGAACATCGCGGTGACGTCGATCCACGAGTCGCGACGCACCGCGGAGAGAATTCCGATTGAGACGCCGATGATGACGCCGATGAACATGGCAACGACGACGATCTCGATGGTCGCAGGCAGCCGCTGCTTGAGCTCACTCATGACCGGCGTGCGGTTGAAGATGGACTCGCCCAAGTCTCCGCGCAGGACACGGCCCATCCACTCGAAGTACTGCTCCGGGATGGAGCGGTTGAACCCCATCTGCTCGCGCAGGCGCTCGATATCTTCCAGCCGCGCGCGCTCGCCCAGCATCACCGTCACCGGGTCGCCGGGAATCATCCGGATGAGCGCAAAGACCAGGATGGACACCCCGATCCACACCGGAATCAGGGCCAGCAGGCGGCGGAGGATGTATTGAAGCACGGGCAATCTCCCATGAAAGGGAAAGCGCGGAGAGGAGCATCCTCAGATGCGACACGGCCCACCACAGGCGACCCGCCCGCATCTGAGGATGCGTCCCCATCTGAGGATGGGGCCTCCTCTACTCAAACAAGCTGGAGTTGCTTACTTCGCGATCCAGATATTCTCATACCACGAGCGGAAGACTACGGGCAGATAGCCCTTGACCTCGTTGCGCATGGTGACTGTGCCCGGAACCCAGACTACGGAGATGCGGGCCACATCGTCATGGATAATCTGTTCGGCTTCCTGATAGATGGCCTCGCGCTTGGCGAGATCGGGCTCGATGCGGCCCTGGGTGAGCAGCTCGGCCACTTTGTCGTTGGCGTAGCAATCCTCCACCTTCGGCTCGCCCACCGGATGATAGAAGTGCCAGCCCAGGTAGTTGTCCGGGTCGCCGTTGTCGGAGCCCCAGCCCAGCATCCACAGGGGGAACTTGCCGTTGTTGCGGTCATCCAGGTACGCGCCCCAGTCCTCGGTCTGCAGGTTGACCTTGATGCCCACCTTCGCAAGGTCGACCGCAATGGCTTCGGCGGTGGCCTTGGAGTCGGGGAAGTAACCGCGGATGACGGGAATGTACCAGAAGTCGGTCTCGAAGCCGTCAGGCAGCCCGGCGGCCGCCAGGAGTTCTTTGGCCTTCTCCGGATCATACTCGTACTGCTTGACGTCCGGGTTGTGGCCGAGAATGGCCGGCGGCTGGAAGGACTGAGCCAGCTCGCCGTATTCGCCATAGAACGGCTCGATGAGCGCGGCCCAATCGACTGCGTGCGCGATGGCCTGGCGGACCTCCAGCTTATCGAACGGCTCGATGCACTGCTGGAAGGCGATGTAGCCGGTGCTCAACGCAGGGGTGCGGTAGATCGTCAGGTTGGGATCGGCTGCAGCCGTGGGCAGGTCAGTCTGTGCGAGATCGGCCTGGTGAATGGTGCCGGCCTGCAGCTCCGCAAAACGGGCCGAGTTATCCGGGATGGAGCGGAAGATGATCTTGGCGAGGCGCGGCGGGCCACCCCACCAGTCGTTGTTGCGCTCGAGGGTGATGTGGTCATCGGGGATCCACTCGACGAACTTGAAGGGACCGGTCCCGACGATCGTGCCGGCCGGGGTGCCGTACTTATCGCCCTGCGCCATAACTTCCTGCGGGTCCAGCATACCGAAGACGCCGGTCAGCGACATCTTGGCGAGCATGACGGCGGAGGGCTGCATCAGCTTGATCTTGACGGTATATTCGTCAACCACTTCCACCGACTCGATGCCGGATTCCGTGCCGAACTCCGAGTCGTAGTACTCGAATGCGCGGCCGAAGCGATACTCGTTGTCGGGGTTCTTCCAGCGGTCGATGTTCCACGCCACTACATCGGCGTTGAACGGGTTGCCGTTGTGGAACTTGACGCCCTGGCGCAAGTAGAAAGTCCAGGTCTGGCTGTCTTCGGTCTCCCAACGCTCCGCCAGCCAGGGGATGGGCTTGGTGCTCGTGCCTTCCAGGCGGATGAGCGGCTCGTTCACTTCCTGGATCACGCGCCAAGACTCGCCGTCCGTCGCAGGGCCAATATCGAGGATGACCGAGTCACCGCCGCGGCCGACGATGAAGGTGCCGCTCAGTTGCTCGGGCGCAGGGGTCACCTCCGGCGCAACCTCGACCTCACGCTCTACGATCTTCTCGACAATCTGGGTCTCGACGACCTTGACTTCTTTCTCGACTTCGACGACAACCGTCTCCTTGACGACTTGCGGGGCAGCGGGGGCGGCAGGAACTGCACAGGCGCCGAGCAGCATCGTGAGGATGACCAAAAGGGACAGGACAGGCCACCAACGTTTCATCAGCTTCCTCCTTAGGGGGCAAACGGAAAGCAAGCGGAACAAACGCAGTCCAGCGCATCAACCGATGGTTGTATGGTTAGATCACCCCCTTTCAGCCGAACGATCTCACGGAGCCGGCCAAGTCATGCCAGGGGCTTGTACCCGGTTGTTGCGGACCGGTGGGCGGCGAAGAAGCAGCGCCGGTCAGGTTCGAGGTAGAGGTATTATGAGTGATGTAGTTGGGCGTGTCAAGCCGCCAGAAGCCTGGAAACGCAGCTCAGTACCATTCCTCGCCCACGGTGCGAGCAAGGGATTCGCGTATCACGGTGTCATCAAGTCGAAAGCCGGAAGCCACCAGGCGTCGCAATATATCCGCAGCGGAAGGCACCAACCCGGCCTGCTTGGCCTGCAGGACGACAGCCAGGGTCCCCTTCACCGGCACTCCGAAGCTTCGGGCACATCGACGCGCGGCGCCATCGTCAAGGATGACAGTCCACGCGGGATGTGCAAGGGCATAGGCTAGCAAGCACAATGAGAGGCGAAGCGTTGAGCACCCATCGTTCAGTCATTGCTGACTTCCCGCACTATTTCGTCGGCATCATACTGAAAAGGTGAGACCCCGTACCGCGCAAGAGCAGCCAGGAAGTCGTTGCGGGATAACCCAGCTACCTCTGCTGCTTTGGCCTGAGAAAGCGCTCCCGTCTCATACCACTTAACAGCGGCGGCCAAACGCATCTCGCGACTAAAGCCATCCACATCCTGGCGCATGGCAGAGAGCACCCCTCGTGGCATCCGGATAGACACCTGTATCGTCTCCATGCGTAATCCTCCCTTCTTCACAAAGGTGCACTTATTATACACCATCTGTGCTCGAGCAGAGAGGTCGGGAGCAGCATGAGCACTGCTCTTGCGCCCCTTAGGACGCCGGCGCTGTCATGCGGATGCGCCAGGTCTCGCGCGGGCGCTCGGGCAGCCGCACCTCGACGCCCGGCGGCGCGGCAATCTCCGCCACAGGCTCCGCGCCGCGGCGGTCGAGGGTCACACGGATAGGCCCGCGCGGGGACGGGACCGTTCCCCGCGCCCACTGCAGGCTGCGCGCACCGCTGCCCAGCGCGGGATTGAAGACCACGGCCGCAAAGCCGGGGCTGGCAGGACGCACGCCCAATACCTCCGTGTGCAGCCAGACCGCAGGGCCGGCAGACCAGCCGTGACAGAGCGAAGTCTCGTAGCCCCCGTAGCGTGCGTGCTCTGCACCAACCATCGACACGGCGTGCGGGTCCGGGCTGCCCAGCCAGCTTGGATCGAACGCCTCCCAGAGGGTCGTGTGACCCCCGCGCAGCGCGGCGCCCCAGTGTCGCCGGATATAGTCGAGGCCCCACTGGACCTGGTCGACGCGGCCCGCCGCATCCAGGTCGGCGTAACGGTGCCAGTAGGTCATCGTCAGGGGTGGATCTGCGGCCAGCGAGCGCCGGAACAGGCCCGCGGCCTCATCAGGTGCCAGGATGCCGCTGCGGATGGCCATCGCATTGACCTGGTGAGACGCGCCAAACGTAGCAGTTGCCGAATCGAGCCACCAGGTACGCCGCGCCGCGTCGCGCAGTCGGGCCTGCACGCGGCGGTACGCGTCGCCGTTGCGCCCGATGGCGTCCAGCAATCCCGCGCCCAGGCCCAACGCCTGTGCGGCCAGCAGGTGGCAGAAGACCCGGCGCTCGGTCTCCGTCATGGGCGACCAATCCACGAAGTTCCACCCGTCGCGCAGCCGCCAGAGCCCGTCCTCGCCCACGCTGCGACTGATATGATCGAGGGTCGCGCGAATCTCGCTCGCCAGTTCCCAGATGAGCCCTGTATCGCCTGTGTAGCGCAGGTAGTCGGCCAGGCCCACGAGCCACCACATCGTGTAGGACGGGATGCCGTTGATATCGCCTCCGCTCCCGCGCCAGATCGCGGCCAGCCCGGGGTAGCGCGCCTGCTCCAGGGGACGTGCCGGCGCGGGGCCGACCTCGGCCAGCACGGCCAGCGTGTGGCGCACCAGCCGGCTGGCGTCACCGCGCCCACCGGCTGAATCGCCCAGGACATGATATGCCGCGAGCGCCTCGGTGTAGAGGTCGCCCATCCAAGGCAGTTGGTCGCGCTTGACGCCGTCCCACACCTCGTTCTGCATGCACAGGTGCAGCGTGGTCGCGGACAGGTCCCAGATGGCGTCGAGCGTGGGGTCGCTGCATGCGAAGCTGCCGGCGATTTCCGCATCGTAGCGGATGTGCTGCACCTCGACCGGCTCCAGTGTGACGGCCTCGCCGCCGGAACTGAGCGCCATGACCTTGACGTAGCGGAAGCCGGTCGGCGCGGTGACGAACGCCTCCCAGTCGCGCAGCGCCACGATGTCGGTCACGCGGCGCGCGTAGCGCTGGACTTCGCCCAGCGACTCGCCCGTGGTGACCGCGATGAGCGCGGGGCTGCCGCTGCGCACCTGCACGCGCACGCGGCCGAAGGTCTCGCGCCCGGCGTCGAAGACAACGTGCGGCATGCGCGCCTCAAAAAGGTCGAGCCAGGCGTTATTGGTCTGGGAGTGAGCCTCGCGCGTGCGATACCATTCCAGCCGCGGGCGCTGGGGGGAGAGCGCGGGCGCGGCCGCGGCGTAGGGCCGGACCGGGCGCAGGGTCGTGCGGCCCTCCGCGTCCACACTCGCGGCGCCGCCCGCGGTCGTCAGGCCCTGGTAGGTTGCCGCGATGCGCTGCGGTCGTTCCGTGCGCACCGCCTGCCAGCCCTGGCTCAACCGGCAGAAGTCATCCGGCGCGTTGCAGGGCATCCCCCACGGCTCGGCCCACACGCCGTCGAAGGCCCAGGCCCCGCGCCACGCCAGGCCTTGCCCGCTCACCCAGCCCTCGGGCGGGTTCGCAGCCATCTCCCACGTCGCATCCGTCGCCACGCGGCGCAACTGGCCCGGCTCCTCCCAATCCAGGCACGCCAGCAGGAAGGGCTGGTTGTCGCCAGCCCGTGCAGGCTCGCCCGTCGCAAAGGAGGGGCGGTCCGCCGCAGCCGGCGGGCCTGGCTCGGCTTCGATGCTCAGAATGTGCTCGCCCGGCGTCAATGCCATGCCGATGCGCAGCATGGCGCGCCAGGAAGGCATGGCACCCCCTGGTGTGACGCTCTCGGGCACGGCCACCTCCCCGCGGTCCAACCAAACGCGGCACGGCCCGCTGGCCGAAAGATAGAGAATGGCAAGCGCCTGGCGACCGGCGGTGAACCGCTGGCGGAGGGCGAGCCGCTGTACAGGCGTACCGTCCGGTGCAGGCTGGTCCCACGGCCACCAGATGCGCCGCGGAAGGGCGAGAGCGGGTTCAGACATGGGTTGTTTCCTCTGGAATGCAGCTTACCGCTGCATGTTGGCGAAAAGTACTATCGTTGCTCAAAACAAGTACACTACAGGAGACCGGCATGCTCACATACGCGCCTACGCTCGAAAGCACGCACACCTACCCGAACATCGGCGAAGCCGAAGCGGAATTCTTCCGCGAGAACGGCTACCTCGTCGTCCACAATGCACTGTCCCCCGCCGAGGTCGAGGAGCTGCGCAGCGATGCAGTACGCATCTGCCGCGGCGACGCGGGCGAGGTGCGCGGCGTCACGCCCGCGCTGCCCGGCGAGACCGACGACGACGTGATGCAGCGCTATCTCTGCATCCACTTCCCGCACAAACTGTCCGATGTCATGTACAACTACCTCGCCCACCCGGTCATCGTGGATGTGCTGACCCACGTCATCGGGCCGGACGTCAAGTGCATGCAGTCGATGTTGTTCATCAAGGCCGCAGGCAAACCGGGCCAGGCCTGGCACCAGGATGAGGACTTCATCCCCACCCGCGACCGCACGCTGGCAGGCGCCTGGATCGCGATGGATCGCGCCACGACCGAGAACGGCTGTCTCTGGGTCATCCCCGGCTCGCACAAGGCCGGCATCCTGTGGGAGATGGACAACACCTACGATGCGCGGTTCGACTGCACAAAGGAGTCGAAGGGCTTCCCGTACAAGGATGAAGACGCGGTGCCGGTCGAGGTCGAGGCCGGAGCCATCGTCTTTTTCAACGGCTACTTGCTGCACCGCTCGCTGCCCAATAACGCAGAGACGGGCTATCGCCGCTCGCTGGTCAATCACTACATGAGCGCGTCATCGCTCCTGCCCTGGCATCCGCCGCAGCAAGGCGAGGGGATGGCCGTGACCGACTACCGCGATATCGTGCTGGTGGCGGGTAGCGACCCGTATGCCTACAAGGGCATCACGGATCTCGCCGTCCCGCACGTGCGGCCGACCCGCAACGGCGGCTGCGCGAACCCGGCGCTTAACCTCAAAGAAGAGATGGAGTAGCCTGGACAGCCGGAGGCGCGGTCGACGCACGCACCACGAGTTCGGTCGGTAATTCTACCACGGGTTCCGGCAAAGGCTGCCCTGCGGCCTGCGCCAACACCACCTGCACAGCCCGTCCGCCCATCGCCGCCAGCGGTTGGCGGACGGTTGTCATCCGGGGGTAGGCCTGCCGCGCCTCCAGCCGGTCGTCGAACCCGATCACTGATAGCTGTTCCGGCACGCGCAGCCCGGCGTCGTGCGCAGCCTCGTAGACGCCCAGCGCCTCCAAGTCGTTCGACGCAAAGATGGCCGTGGGCCGCGGGTCCAGCCGCAGCAGCGCCTCCCCCGCCCGCCGGCCCGAGGCCTGGGTCCAGTCTCCCTCCTGCACATGCCGCTCGTCCGGCAGAATCCCCCGCTCGGTCATCGATGCGCGATAGCCCTCGAGCCGCTCGACTGCACACCCATAGGTCATATCTCCGGTGATGAACCCAATGTGACGGTGGCCCAGGTCAAGCAGGTGCTGCGTTCCGGCCTCACCGCCCGCGCGATTGGTCGACCGGATGGCAGGCAGCGGCGTGTCGAGCGTCCGGTGGTCGACAAGGACGCAGGGAAAGCGACGCTGGGCGATGGTGTCGATGTAGTAGTCGGCTGCACGCGGGAGTACGAGGATCAGTCCGTCCACGGAGCCGCCGAGCAGTGTGGCAACCTGGGCAATCTCCCGCGCGTCGCTGGTGCCGGTGAGATGCAACACCAGACGACTGCCGTGGGCTTCAGCCGCTGTGACTGCACCCTGGAGAATCTCAGTATAGTAGGTATCGAGCAGGTTTGCGATCACCAAGCCTAGCATCCCGGTGCGGCCGCTGGCCAGGCCGCGCGCGGGCGCATGGGGCACGTAGCCCGCTGCGTGCGCGGCCTCCAACACGCGCTCACGCGTGGCAGTGCTGACGCCGGGCCGGTTGTTCAGGACGCGCGACACGGTCATCATGGATACGCCGGCACGGGCGGCCACGTCGGCCAGCAGGATGCGGCGGTTGGGCTGCATGCTCATCTCCGTACCACAGGATGTTAGCGCTAACAGTGTAGCGGGATGAGGTGGGGTTGTCAAGCTTGGAAAATGTGGTTTTCGCCGCTTGACAGTCGCACCGCTCTCTATTACACTATCGTTAGCGCTAACACAAGTCACCTGTATGTCTGTGAAAGGAGCTTGCACCGGCTTACCGTTCCCCTGTCAACCGCCCACATTCGTCATCATTCATAGGAGGTAGATCAAGTGAGTCCCCAGATTACCCGTCGTCAGCTCTTACGGGGCGCCGGAACATTGACGGCCGGCGCTGTCGCTGCTGCGTGTGCCGCACCTGCGGCCCCCACCGCCCCCCAGGTCGTCAAGGAAACCGTCGTCGTCGAAAAAGAAGTCGAGAAAGAGGTCGTGCAGACCCAGGTCGTCGAAAAGACGGTCGAGGTGCAGGTCACGGCCGCACCCGCCACCGGGCCGACGAACGCGCTCGGCGTCACACTGCCTGCCGATGCACTGCCTCTGGAAGAGCAGTACATCCTCGCGGCCGTCGGCCAGACCGGCGGCGGCTTCGGCCACATCATGGAGTCACTCTACAACCGCGCGTTCGAACACGCCGGCGGTTACGAAACCCTGACCACCCTCAACATCGACCTGGAGACCGTGCCGGTCGGGTGCGAAAGCTGGACTGTCTCGGACGACGGCCTGAACTGGGACTTCGCCCTGCGCAAGGACCTCGTCTTCAGCGACGGCAAGCCCGTCACGGCCAACGACTGGGTCTACACGCTCCAGCGCTCGCTCAGCAACCAGTACGACTTCGGCTGGTTCTACTTCGATATCAAGAACGCGTCCAAGGTCTACAACAAGGAAGTGCCCGTCGAGGAGCTGGGAGTCACTGCAGTCGATGACTTCACGCTCCGCATCACCACCGAGGTGCCGACGCCCTATCTGCCCGGCATCGGCACGTGGTACGGCGTCGCGCCGCAGCACGCGTACGAAGAGTCCGGCGACAACTGGGCGCTGGACCCGGCGAAATTCGTCTCCTCCGGGCCGTTCAAGCTCACGCAGTTCGAGCGGGGGGTGCAGCACAAGTGGGAGCTGAACACCGAGTACAAGGGCATCCGCCGGCCGTACGTCACCGAGATTCGCGAGCAGAAGCTGGCCCCCGGCCTCGCCGCTTACATCGCGGGCGACACGAAGTACATCCGCATCAACATGGACAGCCCGAGCGGCGAAGTGGCGCAGGTCAACAGCAACCCGGTGCTGCGCGCCGAGTCGCATCCGCAGCCGTCCTCGTTCACGGACTACATCGGGTTCAACACGCTGGGCAACTTCCCCGAGCTGGCGAACCCCGACGTGCGGATGGCGCTCTGCAAGGCCATCGACAAAGAGACGCTTATCGCGCAAATCTACCAGGGCTTCGGCAACCCGGCCTGGGGCATCCTGCCCATGGGCTTCCCGAACTACATCGGCGACCAGCTCAAGGAGCTGGAGCCGAACAAGTATGATCCTGAGGCAGCCAAGGCATTGCTCGCGGGCGCCGGCTTCCCCAACGGCGAGGGCTTCCCGAAGTTCGAGATGTACATCCGCCAGCCGACCGACAAGATGAACCTGCTGGCGCAGGCGCTCCAGGCCATGTGGCAGGAGAACCTCGGCATCACGGTCGAGCTGCGGCCGTCCGACTTCCAGTCGTTCACCGCGGCCGCGTTCACCGACAGGACCGCGCCGATCTACTACGTCAGCTACAGCCTGGACTACTACGACCCGGCGACCTTCCTCAACGTCTTCCGGGACGGCGGCCGCCACCCGACCGACACGAAGGCTTGGACCGAGGCGTATAACACCGCAAATGCGACGCTGGACGCAGCCCAGCGGTTCGAGCTCATGCAGCAGTCGGAGAAGGACCTGGTCGACAGCACCGCGTTCTACTTCCTGGTCAGCCCGTTCGCCATCGATCTGTGGCCCTGCAACCTGAAGGGCGAGACCCTGGTCCCGAACAAGGACGGTTTTGCCTTCCACGGCGGCGGCGGCGTGGGCTGCCCGCACGCGTACGAGGGCATGTACTGGGCGCAGTCGGACTGCCGCGCCGGCCTGTAATCTGCTCTGTCTGTACACTCTCTCCCCCTCTCCTGCACGCAGGTGCAGGAGAGGGGGGCGGGGGGTGAGGTAAGAGATGCTTGCTTATATTATCCGCCGCTTGTTCGGCATCATCGTGATGCTGGTGCTGCTGTCGATGTTCACCTTCGCGCTTTCACGCGCGGTGCCTGGCGGGCCATGGATGCAAAATGCGGACATCCCGCTCCCGCCGGAGCAGGTCGAGGCGTTCAAGGCCAAGTACGGCATGGACAAGCCGCTTTGGCAGCAGTACCTGGTCTGGCTCAGCAACGCGGCCCGGCTGGACTTCGGCCGGCCATTCACCGCACCGGAGCTTTCGGTCACGCAGATGATCGGCAAGGTGCTGCCCTACAGCGCGCTGGTCGGCGGGCTGGCCGCGCTGCTGGCGGTGACAGTCGGCATCATCCTCGGGATGATTGCGGCGGCGCGACAAAACAGCGTGCTGGACAACGTCATCACGGGCTACTCGGTCTTCATCGCTACCATCCCCTCGTTTGTAATGGCTTATATCCTGGCCTACGTGTTTGCGGCGCGGCTGCGGTGGCTGCCCGCAGGGGGCTGGGGCGATGCGCGCCATCTCGTCCTGCCGGTGGTCGCGTTTGCGCTGCCCGCGACGGGCGGCGTTGCCCGCTGGACGCGGCAGTGCCTGGCCGAGGCGATGTCCGCGGACTACGTTCGCACCGCCTATGCCAAGGGGCTGCGCCAGTCGAGCGTAATGACGCGGCACGTGCTACGCAACGCGCTCATCCCAATGGTGACGACCTTCCTGCCCCTGTTCCCCGGCATGATGACCGGCTCCATCTTCATCGAGTTCGTCTTCGGCCTGCCGGGCCTGGGCACCTATTTCGTGATGTCCAGCACCAATCGCGATTATCCGCTCGTCCTCGGCATCACGATGTTTTGGGCCGTGCTGATTTCGCTGACCTATCTGCTCACCGACATCCTCTATGGCTTCATTGATCCGCGCGTGCGCGTCCAGGAGGGCCGATGACGATCGAAGCCATCCACAAGCCCCCACCTCTACCTGAGGCGGCCGCGGCAGACCCGGTCCAGTACGCCGGCTTCTGGGCGGGCGCATGGCGGCGTTTCAGACGCAACCGGCTGGCGTTGTTCGGACTCTTCTTCGCAGCGCTCATCATCTTCGTTGCAGTCGCCGCGCCGATCCTGACGCCCTACGAATATGCCAAGCCGGATTTCGGCGCGACGAAGCAGCCGCCGACCCTTGAACACCCGATGGGCACGGACCGGCTGGGCCGTGATATGCTGACCCGCATCATGTACGGTGCACGGGCCATGTTGCTCGTCGGCCTGCTGACGCAACTCGCCGGGCTCATCATCGGCGTCCCGCTGGGCATTATCGCGGGGTACGCCGGCGGCATCTTCGACTGGCTCGTCACGCGGCTCATCGACCTGTTCTCCGCGCTGCCGTGGTACCTGATCGTGCTGTTCATGGTCATGGTGTTGTCGCCGAGCCTGGAGAACCTTATCCTGGCGCTGACCATCACCGCTTGGGTCGGGTCTGCGCGCATCGTGCGCGGGATGAGCTTCTCGATCCGCGAGCAGGACTATATCGAGGCCTCGCGCGCGCTCGGCATCCCGACCTGGCGGATCCTCGCCAACCACGTCCTGCCGCAGGTTGCGCCACTGCTGCTATGGAGCTTCGCGGCGGGCATCCCCGTCGCCATATTTGCGGAGGCAAGCATGAGCTTCATCGGCATGGGCGTGCGGCCGCCGCAACCGAGCTGGGGGCAGATGCTCAACGAGGCCGCGGCCGACTGGCAGTCGATCCCCCACCTGTTCTTGATTCCCTCGATGATGATCACGCTGTCGGTGCTGGCGTTCCAGGGGCTGGCCGACGGGCTGCGGGAGGCGCTGGATGTCAACGTCAACGTATAGGCGGGGCTTATGACGTCCCAAACGCAACCCAGCCGCGGGCCGCTGCTCGACGTACAGGATCTCGAGGTCGCGTTCTTCACGAAGGACGGCGTGGTGGCCGCGGTCAACGGCATTTCGTACCGGGTTGAACATGGCGACATCCTGGGCATCGTGGGCGAGAGCGGGTGCGGCAAGAGCGTCAGCAGCCTGGCGCTGCTGCGCCTCATCCCCGAGCCGCCGGCACGCATCCTCGGCGGCCAGGCGCTGTTCGACGGGGGAAAAGGCGCGCCGCGCGACCTGCTGAAGCTGGCGCCGGAGGAACTGCGCAGGGTGCGCGGGAGCCAGATTGCCGTCATCTTCCAGGACCCGATGACATCGCTCAACCCCGTCATGACGATTGGCAACCAGATTGCGGAGGCGGTGCAAGTCAACCTGGGACAGAACGCGCGCGCCTCGCGCAAGCGGGCGGCGGAGATGCTGTCTTACGTCGGCATTCCCCGGGCGACGGAACGACTGGACGACTACCCGCACCAGTTTTCGGGCGGGATGCGCCAGCGCGTCATGATCGCGATGGCAATCTCCTGTGAGCCCAAGCTGCTCATCGCCGACGAGCCGACCACGGCACTCGATGTGACCATCCAGGCGCAGATCGTGGACCTGGTCAAGCGGCTCCAGGCCGAGATGGGCATGGCGGTCATCTGGATCACGCATGACCTGGGCGTCATTGCGAGGCTGGCGCGGCGGGTCAACGTGATGTATGCCGGGTCCATCGTCGAGACGGCGCCCATCCGCCCGATCTTCAACGCACCGTGCCACCCGTACACGCTCGGCCTCCTGCACTCCGTGCCGCGGCCGAACCTGCCGCGTGATGCCGAGCTGGACTACATCGACGGCGCACCGCCCGACATGGTGCGCCTGCCGGCCGGCTGCCCCTTCCACCCGCGCTGCGCGTATCGCCGTGAGCGCTGCCTCAGCGAGAAGCCCCCTCTGCTCCCGGTCGACGCGGAACACGGTGCGGCCTGTTGGTATTGGGAGGAAATCCGGGCGCTCTCGGCCCCCGCAGCAATTCAGCAAGGTCCTGCAACATGACGCCAGCACAGAACGACCACCCGGCGCTGCTCAGCGTCCGGAACCTGAAGAAGTATTTCCCGGTCAAGCGCGGGCTGCTGCAGCGCACCGTCGGTTATGTCAAAGCCGTGGATGACGTCTCGTTCGACATCTACGAGGGCGAAACGCTCGGCCTCGTGGGCGAGAGCGGCTGCGGCAAGACCACAACAGGCCGCGCCATCCTCCAGCTCCAGCCGGCCACTGCAGGCACAGTGTTACTCGAGGGCCAGGAGCTCACCCGGCTGCGCGGCGAGGCCCTGCGCCGCATCCGGCCGCAGATGCAGATCATCTTCCAGAACCCCTATTCGTCGCTCAACCCGCGCATGACCATCGGCCGCGCATTGATCGAGCCGATGACGGTGCACGGCATCGCGCGGGGCAAGGACGCAGAGGCTCGCGCGTCGGAACTGATGAACCTCGTGGGGCTCAACCCCTATTTCGTCAACCGCTTCCCCAGCGAGTTCTCCGGCGGCCAGCGCCAGCGTATCGGGATCGCACGGGCGCTGAGCCTGAACCCGAAGTTCATCGTCTGCGACGAGCCCATCTCGTCGCTGGATGTCTCCATCCAGTCGCAGATCGTCAACCTGCTGAAGCGGCTGCAGCGCGACCTCAAGCTGACCTACCTGTTCATCTCGCACGACCTGTCGATGGTGCGTTTCGTGTGCGACCGCACCGCGGTGATGTACGTGGGGAAGATCGTGGAGCTGGGCGAGAGCGACGCGGTCAACGCGCGGCCGCTGCACCCATACACGCAAGCGCTCCTATCCGCCGCGCCCGTGCCCGACCCCGACCTTGAGGCCACCCGAGAGCGCATCGTGCTGGAGGGCGACGTGCCCAGCCCGCTCAATCCGCCCGCCGGCTGCCGTTTTTCCACGCGCTGCCCGCGGGTGATGGACATTTGCCGCGAGGTCGAGCCGCCCCTCCAGGAAGTCGAGCCGGGCCGCCAGGTCGCGTGCCATCTGTATTCAGCATAGGGACAGACCCGTGGGTCTGCCCCTAGGGCAGCGGGTGCCAGAGCTGGGAGAGGAGAACAGCCGTGGTGAGAAGTAGGGCGGCAAGAGCAGCGAAGGCCGCGCTGAGCTCCAGTTCTTCCTCACGGGTGATGAGCAGGGTGGGCAGGCCGTCGAACACCTGCTGCAATTCGCCCGCGCTGCCCGCGGTGTAGTATTCGCCGCCGGTCATGGCGGCGATGGCCTTGAGTGATTCTTCATCGATGCCCCAGCGCCGCCGGTAGGACCGGCGGGTGCCTTCTTCTTCCTGCAGCTCGGGTGGGACCTGCGTGCCGAAGGCGATGGTGTAGATGCGCACGCCGCTGGCGCGCGCCTGCTCCGCGGCTTCCAGGGGGTGAATGCCCCGTGTAGCAACGCCATCCGTTAGCAGGACGATGATATCCGGCCGGTACTGGCCTTCTGGAAGCGGAGCGGCCGCAGCCTCTTCCCCCTCCGTGAGCCCGGTGATCGCTTCGTGCGCCGTGACGATGCCATCGCCGATCGCAGTATGGCGGCCGGTCGTCAGACCTCGAATCGCGCGCTTCAGGTCGTCCGTATCCGCGCCGGGCGGCTGGATCAACTGGGCCATCCCAGCAAAGGCCACGATGCCGATCTGGGTGGTAGCATTCTGCCGTTCGACAAAGGAAAGCGCTGCCTGCTTGGCCGCACCCAGACGGCTGGGTGCGATGTCGTTTTGGCGCATGCTGCCGGAAACGTCCAGCGCCAGCATAATCGTCGCGCGACCGGCCGGCACCTGCATGGCCATGACCGGCCGCGCCAGGCTGAACACCAGGCCGGCCAGCGCGAGACAGAAGAGCGCCACGGGCACGTAACGTCTGAGGTGCGACCGCTCGGGCAACGCCGCGCGCACCAGCGAGAGGCTGGAGTAGCGCAGCGCGTAGCGCCGCCGGCGTCGCTGCTTCCATACAAGCCACAGGAGCAGGAGCGGAATCAGAGTCAGCAAGGCAAGAGCGCCGGGCCACAGTATATCCATTGCAAATCCCCCACTTAAGCCTGCCGCCGGGCGGTCAGGCCGCCGGCAGGTTAGAGCAGCCGGTTGAACCACAGCATCGAAAAGAGGCTGCCTGCCAGCAGCAGCACCATGCTGGCGCCTGCCAGGATCGAGGTAATCTCCATGTCTTCGGGCTTGACGACCAGTTGCGGCGACAAGCTGGCATATATCTGCTGCGAGTCCTGCTGGGCCCCGGGCGAGAAGTACGTGCCGCCGGTCGCGGCCGCAATCTGCTCCAGGGTCGCCTCATCCAGCGCTGTATGCACGTAGAAGCCATCGACTTCCAGGGCAATACCGGCCGCAGTGCCGAAGCCCAGCGCGCTGATGGGCACACCGCGTTCGGCAGCGGCCTCCGCGGCACGGAGCGGGTCAAGCGATTCGTTATGCTCGCCGTCGGACAGCAGCACGATGACGGACGCGGGATAGTCCCCCTCGGGCAGTTGCGCCAGCAGCGCCTCTTCACGACGGTCGGGCGACGGGGGCTCCTGCCCCGCGTCTGCAGGTGCGGCAGGAGTAGCCGCTTGGGCCGAAGCTGGGGCCGCAGCTGGGGCCGCAGGCACATCTTCCACCGCCGGCACAGCCTCATCCGTCACCAGCCCGGCATCCACGGCGATGGTGTGCAGTGCAGAGAGGATTCCCTGGCCGAGCGACGTGCCAGTGGCCGGTTCCAGACGGGCAATCGTGGCCAGCAGCGCATCCGTGTCGCTCGTCGGCGGCTGAATGGCAAAGCCGCTGCTGCTGAAGGAGACGATTCCGATCTGCACGGTCGGCGGCTGGCTGAGCACGAAATCGCTGGCGGCCGCTTTGGCCGCGGCGAGCCGGCTCGGGTCGGCATCAGTGGCCGCCATGCTGCCCGACACGTCTAGCACGAGCATCACGGTGCCCTCGACCCGCGGCAGGCTGACCTGGGCCTCGGGACGCGCCAGGGCGACCAGGCTGATGACCAGGCCGGACAGGAAGAAGAGCGCAGGCACATGGCGGCGGAAACCGGGCGCGTGCCGACTCGTAACCTGCCCACCCCCAAACCTGTCAAAGGCTGCGACCTGAGCCAACCGCTGCCGTTGGATGCGCAGGTACAGCGCGACGATGACCGGCACGACCAGCAGGGTCCAGAGCATGAAGGGCCAGATGAATCTCATCGTCGCCCCCGATGCCGCTGCCGGCGCACCCCGGCGAACCGCGTCAGTGCGTGTACGAGGTCGTCACGGGTCGACAGGTCCCACGGCTCCACCCCCGCATGGCGAAAGGCCGTCTTCAGAGCTTCTTCCCGCTCACGGACGATCCCAGAAAATCGGGCCCGAAAGCGCGGGTCGTGCGTATCCACATAGAGCTGCTCGCCGGTCTCGGCATCCTCCATCCATACGGGGCCGACATCGGGCAGCTCGGCCTCGCCAGGGTCCCACAGGCGCACGGCCAGCACCTCGTGGCGCTGGTTGAGGAGCGTGAGCGAACGCTCCCAGCCCGGCACACTCATGAAGTCTGAGATGACGAATACCAGCGAGCGTCTCGTGATGGTGTGCAGCGCGCCGTCGAGCAGGGCGCGCAGGTCGGTGAACGCGGCCCTGGGCAGGCGCGGCTGGTTGAGCAGATCGTTGATGAGCCACAAGACGTGGTTGCGGCCGCCTTTCGCGGGGATGAGGCGCTCCACCCGGCGACCCTCCCGGCCGTCCGCCTGCCCACTGTAGAGGATCGCGCCGACGCGGTTGCCGTGACGCGTCAGCACGCGGCCCAGCGTGCCCACCAGGTCGACCAGCATTCCGCGCTTCTCAGCCTGTGCCGTGCCAAAGTCCATCGAAGGGCTAAGGTCCACCAGGAACCAGGCGGTAATCTCCCGATCCTCGTGGTACTGGCGCACGTAGGGCGTATCCATGCGCGCGGTGACGTTCCAGTCGATGTAGCGGACATCGTCCTCCGGCTGATACTCGCGCAGGTCCGCGAAGTCGATGCCGTAGCCATAGAACAGGCTGCGGTAATCGCCCTGGAGCTGGCCGTCCAGCCGGCGGATGACCTGCCACTCCAGCCGCTGCAGGACGCGATCCGCGGACAGCCCGCCGGGCGGGCGACCATCCGCAGGGACGTTCGTCGCCTGAGCAGGTCTAGCTCGTCTTGTGAATCTGGACGCGTTCATGTAATGGCACCACCGGAATCGGAATCCGCTCGAAGATCTGCCGCAGCAGGTCGTCGCTGGTGACACCCTCCGAGAGGGCTTCATAGGATGGCGCAACGCGATGGCGCAGCACATCGGGTGCGATGTCGATCACGTCATCAGGCAGCACGTAGGCGCGGCCGCGAACAAAGGCCAGCGCGCGACCGGTCAGGATCAGGTTGATCGACGCGCGCGGGCTGGCGCCAAACAGGATGTAGCGCTCCAGCTCGCCCAGCCCGAATTCGCGGGGCTTGCGAGTCGCATTGACGAGGCGGATGGCGTACTCGATGAGCGCCGGGTCCACATACACGTCCCGATAAGCCTTCCGCTGCAGCTCCAGCAGTTCCTCCGTCGTGAGCACTTTCTGCACGGCATCCAGGAAGCCGGTCATCCGCTCCACAATCACGAATTCCTCGGTCGGCGTAGGATAGCCGACCAGCACCTTGAGCATGAAGCGGTCGACCTGGGCCTCGGGCAGGGCATAGGTCCCCTCCGTCTCGATGGGATTCTGCGTCGCCATGACCAGGAACGGATCAGGCACGGTAAAGGTCTCACGGCCGATGGTGACTTGCCGCTCCTGCATCACCTCCAACAGCGCACTCTGCACCTTGGCCGGCGCCCGGTTGATCTCATCGGCCAGCAGCAGGTTCGTAAAGACCGGTCCCATCGAGGTGTTGAATTCGCCGGTCTTCTGGTTGTAGATGCGCGTCCCGACGAGGTCGGCGGGCACCAGGTCCGGCGTGAACTGGATGCGCTTGAACTCGCCCCCGATGGCATCGGCCAGGGTCTTGATGGCCATGGTCTTGGCCAGGCCAGGCACCCCTTCCACCAGGATGTGCCCGCGGGCCAGCAGGGCCACGACCAGGCGTTCGAGCAGATGGTCCTGCCCGACGATGACCTTCTTGACTTCGTACAGTACCCGCTCCACCTGCTTGCGGTTATCGGAATTAACGATGGAATCCACAGCCTATCTCCTGTGTATTACGCTGACCTCAGTAGGGCGGCGCGCCTGCGCCTCCGGCAGCGATCGTAATCGGTACGGCAAAGCCGATGCCCACGAAGAACTCGGTCTCCGTGGGGTTGAGAATTCCCACCACGATCCCGATGACCTGTCCGTAGCGATTGAGCAGTGGCCCGCCCGAGTTGCCGGGGTTGACTGCGGTATCGATCTGGATCAGGTCCTCGATCTGCTGATCGCTGCCCTCCGCTTTGAACGTGCGGCCCAGGCCGGAGACCACCCCGGCGCTGATCGAGCCATATAGCCCGAACGGATTGCCCACGGCATAGGCCTCATCCCCGATGCGCACGGCGTTGGGGTTGCCCATCACAGCGGGGATGATCATCTGTGGGAGCCGGTTGGGTTGGAGC
>CAZTMA010000080.1:0-23644 GCA_964614645.1 uncultured Anaerolineales bacterium | reverse complement strand
ACGGAGCCTGCCCGGGGCCTGGCAGGATGGCTGGCATCTGCAGAGGGGCGTGAGGCGATTGCAGGCCTGGGCGGGTATGAGACGGGGGAGACGGGGCACGTGGTGTGGGTGGAGTGATCCAAGGGTAACGCAGCAACGGATGAGAACAGATAAACGGATAGGCGCCGTGTGCCTGCGGCTACATCCGTTTATCCGTTCTTATCCGTTGCGCCGAAACATCATGACTCGATTATCTTGTTAACCTTCATCAGGAGGAGTTCCGCATCCTCAGATGCGGAACGGCCCGCACACACGGCGTCACCGTTTGCATCTGAGGATGCAAACTCCTCTGGCTCATTGCCGACCACTACAAACGGCGCCGGGGTTACCGGACCGCGATGTTGCGCTGCGCCTTCACGACGATGCCGCCCGGCCCGAAGGCCTGCAGCTCGTAGGTCGCGGCGCCGGGCGTGGTCGGGCAGTCCTGCTTCGAGCCCTGCACGGGCGCGTAGTCCCACAGCGGGAACCCGTTACGCACCAGCGCCACGCGATTGACATCCCCGCGCACCTCCCACCACAGGTTCAGGCACGCGCCCGCCGTCACCTCATAGGCCGGATTGCTGCTGAAGTGCACGATGAAAGGCGTGTTGCTGGACGGTTTGACGTTGATCTGGATGGATTGCTCCCGAATCTGGTCATCCCGGAGCTGCACGCGCAGCGTGTAGGTCGTGGTCACGGCAGGGCACTCCTGCTTGCTGGCCTGTCCGGCGACCCCGTACCGGTCGAACGGCTGGCCCTGCGGATGGAAGTAGACCGCCTTGACGTTGGTCACATCCCAGCGGAAGGTGACGCACTCGCCCTGGTTGATGTCCTTGCGATCCGCGGAGAAGCTGATGCCCGCTACGGCAGGGGGCGGTGGTGGCGGCGTGGGCGTCGGCGGCGCAGGGACGCGGATGCCGACCCAGACCGTCTGCCCGAAGCGCGCTCCCTCGGCATTGGTCATCTGCCAGAAGCCCTGGTAGACGCCGGGAGCCTGCGGCGCGGTCAGCGGGACGCTGATATCGATCGTCTGGCCGGGCAGCACAATCCGGCCCACGGGGACCGGCTCGCCGCCCATGCGCGCGGCCGCGACGTTGCCGCGCACGTAGGTCAGCGCGAAATCGGCGGTCCAACTGCAGTTGCCGGAGTTGCGCACGCGCCAGGTCTTGGTGAAGTTTTGGCCCCGGCGCAGCGGCGGCGGAGCCTTCATGTTCCGGTCATCGTAGTTCAGGTCGGTCACATACGCCAGGCCGTCGGTGCAGGGCACCGGCGTGGGCGTGAACACGGGCGTCGGAATAGGCGTGGGTGTAGCGGGCTGCGTCACGGGCTGCGCGTCCAGGTATTCCTCCGCCAGCCGCGTGATGAGGCCCCGCGCCTGCAGGGCTGCGAGCGCACGGTTCAGCTCCAGCCGGAGCGACGAGCCCTTGCGCACTGCAATGGCGTAGACCTGCGGATACAGCCCCTCACCGGCCAGCGTGACATCGCCCCGGGCCGCGAAGGTGCGCGCGGGCTCCAGGTCCAGCATCGCGACATCGAGCAGCTCATCTTCCAGGGCCCACACCATTTCTTCGGGGCGGATGTAGGCCATCAGGTTCGGCGCGGGCATCAGGCCCGTGTCCACCAGCGTCTCCTGGAGGAATGCCTGATAGACCGAACCCTGCTGCACGCCCACGTTGAGCCGTGCCAGGTCGTTGACGCTCCGAATGTTGAACGTCGCGCCGGGCCGCGCCAGCAGCCCGTCAAGGCCCACATAGTAGGTATTCGTGAAGTCCACCTCGGCGAGACGCTCAGGCGTCAACGAGATCGCGGCAATGGCTGCATCGACCTGGCCGAGCTTGAGCGCGCTGAGCAGCCCCTCGAACGCGAAGTCGTTGAACTCGATCTTGACGCCCAGCTGGCCCGCGAGGGCTTCCATGAGCGCCACGTCGAAGCCGGTGGGCGCAAACTGGTCGTCATAGCCGGAGAAGGGCGGATTGTCGAGCGACGTGCCGACCACGATCTTGCCCGCAGCCCGCACCCGCGACAGGTCATCGTCCGGCGCGCGCGTCGGCACCCGCGTGGGCGGCGGCACGGTCGCGACCAGCCGGGGAGTGGCCTGCTGCGCCACAACGGAAGCCGGCGGTCCGGCGAAGACACCGATGGCCGTCAAAGCAAAGACCGCCAGGAGCGACAGCGTCAGGATAAACGGCTTGGCTCTCATGTGCACGACCTCCTTCGCACTCTCAGTTGCCTGTTTGCTGCACCAGAATCTCGACCTGGTCGGTGGGCCAGCCGCCGGTAATCACGCGCAGGATCTCGGGATTCAGCCAGGTCATCGTGCCGCCCTCGCTGATGCGCGCCACCAGCACATAGACGCCGTCCGGGTCGATCTGCGACAGGTCATACTCGACCGCAAATGGGATGGGGACCTGCTGGCCGCCGGTCTCGATGCGCTGCTGGCCGAGAACCCGCGCGGGTGCATCGGCGCGCGAGATGTCCTGCAGCTCCACCTCGATGACGGCATCCGGCGGCAGCGCGATGCGCGGGCGATAGGCGACCTGGCCCGTAATAGCCGTGATCGCGTCGCCTGCGATCGGCGCAGCCTCGTCACCGGTGAGTGCGGCAGCCGGGGCAGCCTCCGCGGCAGCGCCAGGCTGTTTGGCCTGCAGCGCGCTTATGGCCGGTTCTTCTGGCTGGGGCGGCAGGGCAACGCAGGCCGTGGTCAGCGCGGCAAGGAGCAACAATACAAGGTAGAACGGTCGCATGCGGGTTCGCAACATCTAAGCCATCCTTTCCCATGATGTGCCAGGCACGGCAGCCAATGGCAAGGGCCAATTATACAAACGCATTCTAGAGAATGTACGCAGCGCCCGCAGTAAGGTGTCGTACAGCGGGGCAGACAGGCGACCCCGCGAACGGAATTGACGTTACGTCCAGTCGGGGCTATACTCTGCAGGATTGACCTCCCGGTGACTGATTCAGAGTCCTACCATTCCCTGTCTTGAGGTGATTCGTGATCAATCGTGAACGTCTGGTGCAGACTTTCCTCGACCTCGTGGCCATTGACAGCCCTTCCGGACAGGAAGAAGCCATCAGCCGTGAGGTGGCGCGGCGCTGCGCGGCGCTCGGCGCGCAGGTAGAGCAGGATGAACACTGGAACGTGATTGCGCGCTGGAGTGCCACAAATGGCTCAACCGACCCGGTGCTGCTGAGCGCACACATGGACACAGTGGGCCAGGATACCGGCATCAAGCCGGAGATCCGCGACGGGGTGATCTACTCCGACGGGACGACCATCCTGGGCGGCGATGACAAGTCGGGCGTCGCGACGATCCTCGAGGTTGTCGCCTCGCTGCGCGAGGACGGCCGGCCGCACCCGCCGCTGGAAGCCGCCATCTCCATCGGCGAGGAGGTGGGGCTGCGCGGGGCGAAGCTGCTCGACAAGGGCAAGCTGACCGCCCGCCGCGGCTATGTGCTGGATTCGGGCGGGCCCATCGGCGGCATCGTCACCAGCGCGCCCAGCCAGGATTCGCTCGAAGCGTGGGTGCACGGCAAGAAGGCCCATGCGGGCGCAGAGCCGGAGAAGGGCATCAACGCCATCCGCGTGGCCGCGGAAGCCATCCTTGCCATGCCCCTGGGCCGCATCGACGTCGAGACGACGGCCAACATCGGCATCATCCAGGGCGGCGAGGCCACGAACATCGTGCCGGACAAGGTCTACCTGAAGGGCGAGGCGCGCAGCCGGGACGACCTCAAGCTGGCCGCGCAGACCGCCGCGATGGCGACCGCGCTGGAGGCGGCCGCGGAGAACAACAGCACGCATGTCGAGCTCAAGATCAAGCGGATGTATACGACGTACAAGCTGGCCGAGGAGCATCCCGTCGTTGCGACGGCGGTGGACGCGGCCCGGCGGCTGGGCTTTACGCCGGCCATCAAGGCGAGCGGCGGCGGCACGGACGCCAACATTTACGCGGAATACGGCATTCACTGTGCCATTCTGAGCACCGGCATGGCCGACGTTCACACGACCCACGAGTATATCGCGATTGCCGATATGGTGGACGGTGCGCGGCTGCTGGAAGAGATCGTGGCAAGCTGCTGAGGTTTCGGAAAACGTGTCTGAGTGCGAAGCCATTCTTCGCACTCAGACACGTTTTCTCTCTGGCAATCGAGGAGTTCCCCTGTGCGAGCCTTCGTCGTGGCGTGGCGGTCCCTCGTCACCTTCTACAATGAGTTGTTCTTCCTGGTCGGCACCAGCCTCATCTGGTGGGCGACCGGCGGTATTTTCGTCCTGGCAATGGCCGTCCTGGGGTGGCCGCTGCTCGTAGCAGACGGGCCCTGGTGGCTGGCGCCGCTGGTGGCGATTCCGGCAGGCCCCGCGACGGCTGCGCTGGCGGTCGTCGCGCGGCGCTGTGCGCGGGACATCCACGTGGATCGTTCGTACTACTGGGATGGCTTCCGCAAGTATTGGAAGCAGGCGCTCGGCGTCAGCGCCATCGGCATGGGCGGGCTGTCGCTGCTGCTGCTGAACCTGTTGTTCTATATGGGGCAAGCCAACGCCCTGCTGCAGGTCATTGCGTTGCTGTGGCTCTACATCATCATCTTCTGGCTGTCCATGCAGATCTACGTCTATCCCGTCCTCATCAGCCTGGAAAAGCCGACGGTCCTGGGCGCGATCAAGACCGCAGCACTGTCAGCCTTCGCCAACCCGCTCTACAGCGTGCTGCTGCTCATCGTGGCCATCGTGTTGACGGTCGTATCCGTGGTGCTGGCGATACTCGTGCTGTTCGCCTGGCCCGCGCTGATGGTGCTGCTGGGCCAGCACTCGCTCCGCCTGTTCCTGGAGCGCCTGGGCGTCAAGGTGGATGACGATAGCGACATCTAAGTCATTACTCATTCGTCCCGGAACACCTTCGTAATCTCGTCCACTGCGAACAGCGGCCACTCGACCCGCACGCCGTCGCGCAGGGCCACGAGGCCCGCGTCCGGCGGGGTCAGCCGGCCGATGACCGCGGTCGGATAGCCTGCCGCGCCGAGCGTCGCGACCGCTGCGGCCGCGTGCGGCTCGGCCACGATCAGCAGCACCGCACCGGAAGCAATCGTGCCGAGCGGGTCCAGCCCGAACTCCCGGCAGAGCGTCGCACTCTCCGGCAGGATCGGGATGGCATCCAGCGCCACCTCCATCCCCGTGCCCCCGGCCCGCGCAATCTCCAGCAGGCCGCTCAACACCCCGCCCTCGGTCGGGTCATGCATCGCGTGGACGCCGGCCAGCTCCGCCGCGGCCAGCGCGGGCGCGACGACGCTGATGCCCGGCTCGTGCAGGAACCGCTGGCAGCGCGCGATAAACTCGGGCGTGTAGCCGCGGCCGGCCAGCACGTCCGCCCGCTCCAGCGCGATGAGCGCGGTCCCCTCGATGGGTACGGAGCGGATGAGCAGCACCGCGTCGCCCGGCTGCACGCCGCGCTTGGTCAGCAGGCGCTCCCGCGCGACCTCGCCCAGCATCGTCCCGCAGATGATCGGGCGGTTCAGCCCGACGGTAATCTCCGTATGCCCGCCGGCCAGGCTGGCGCCCAGCGCCGCGCAGGCCCGGTCGATCTGGTCGAAGATGGCCTCGGCCAGCGCGGCAGTCGCCCGTCCCGCGGGCAGCAGCACCGTCGCCATGAACCAGCGGGGCCGCGCACCCATGACCGCGATGTCGTTGGCGTTCACGTTGACCGCGTACCAGCCGATCTCGCTCGTCGCAAAGGTAATCGGGTCCGTCTTGGCGACGAGGCAGCGATCCCCGAAGTCGAACACCGCGGCGTCCTCGCCCCCGCGCGGCCCGACGATGATCCGCGGGTCATCCGGTGCGAAGCGGGTCAACAACTGGTCCAGAAGGGCAAGGGGCAGCTTGCCGGCAGGCAGAAGGTCATTCATGTCAGGCATGGCGTCGAGTATAACGAACGCGCACGGGTGTGTCAACGTGAGTAACAGAATCGAAGGCTGCGCTTGTACCCGTATGGCAGGTGACCTATAATCTCTGCACCTGCAACAGGAGAAGGCGGACGCATGGCGGACGGACGCATGGCAGACGAACGCATGGCAGACGAACGCGCACGGGAGCAGATACGCATCGTACGACGCCGCGACCACGTCGTCGTGGATGGCGAGCGCATCAGCTATGCGTTCCACAGCTGTGACGCCCGCACGGCCACAGAACGCGCCGCGGACCTGGCCCGTCAGGCGCTGGGGGGCGCGCTCATCCTCCTGCTCCCCGGCCACGGCCAGAAGGCTTTCTCATTGACCCTCTTGCTGACCGAGAGCGCCCTGCGCAGCCATGCCGGCGTCGCGTGGTTCGCGGACATCGACCCGCCGGCGGGCGGCGACCCGGCCAGGGCGCGGGCGCTGCCCGCCATCATCCGGCGCCATTGGGCTGAACTCGGTGCAGGCGAGACGCCTCCGCCGGGCAGCATCGTCCTGGCCGGCTGGTCACACGGCGGGGGCGAGGCCTTGCGCGCCGCGGCCGGTGCGCCGGAGCTGGTTGCCGCAGCAGTGGGGCTGTGTGCGACGGGGCTGATCGAGCGGGGGCCGGGCGAGCTCATCGCCAGTTTTGCGGGCGAAGTGGCCCGTATCCTGCTCACCGCGCTGCGGCAGGGGCCGGCTGCCATGTGGCAGGCCGTGCGCGTGGGCCTCGATATCGCAGGCGGCATCGCCGGCGACCTCCTGCGCACGCGCTCACTCCGCCGCGTCGTGGACGACGCACGTTGGGCCGCACCGAAGGTCACAGGGCCGGACTTCCGCTATGGGGGCCGCGTGGCTCTGGTATTTGCCGGGGACGACACCGTGATTCGCTGGCAGGCGGTCTTCCCGGACTGCGCGACACCGGACGAGATTCCCGCCGCACTCCCGGCTTACCGGTACACGAACTTCCCCTGCGCCGGCAGTCTGGCCGTGCGCGTGCTCCCCGGCAATCACCTGGCGCCCGGCATCGAACCCGCGTATGCCCACACCGCACTCGCGCTGACCGGCCAACTATCCCAAAAAGGGTAGCCTGGCCCCTCGTGGGCGTCCCACGTTGCAGCCTGGCCCAATGAGCGATATCATAGGCCCGTAACTGCCAAATCATCCGCTGGAGTAATTGCGTGAACAAGTCTGCCTCACCGGGCTTCATTGCCCTGGTCGCCGTGCTCATTGCGCTCGTCGCGGTCCTCACGCTGCTCGTGCGCGTGCCAACGCCTGCCCGCGGCTACGTCAACCTATCAGATGCAGCGATCACCTTCGCCGGACTCGCATTCGGCCCCTGGATTGGCGGGCTCGCCGGCGGCATCGGCACTGCCATTGCAGACCTGGCTGGTGGATTCGCACCCTATGCGCCCATCAGCCTGGTGGCGCACGGCTTGCAGGGGGTGCTCGTCGGGCTGATCGGCGGGCGGCGCCGCGACCTGCCCCGCATGATCCTCGCCTGGCTTGCGGGCGCAGTCGCGATGATCGCAGGCTACTTGCTGGGCGGCGCGCTGTACGTAGGCCTGCCCACCGCGCTGCTCGAAGTCCCGCTCAACGTCATGCAGACCGTCGTGGGCGCGCTCGTCGGCATCCCGCTGGTCCTGGCCGTCCGCAAGGCGTACCCTGCCATCGAGCATATGGGTCGCCGCCAGACCTGGACCGAGTAGGCGCGGCGTGACAGGCGAGCCGGTGGTGGAGGTGCGCGAGCTGGCGTTCGCCTATGCCGAGCAGCCGCCCGTGTTCGACCGCTTCTCGTGGACCGTGTGCGCGGGCGAGGCGTGGTGCATCATCGGCCCGTCGGGCTGCGGCAAGAGCACGCTGCTCTACCTCGTCGCCGGGCTGCGCCAGCCGCGCGCGGGCACGATTCTCGTGGACGGGCAGCCGGTGCCCCGGCCGCGCGCCACGACCGGCCTCGTGCTGCAGGACTACGGCCTGCTCCCCTGGTCGACCGTCTGGGAGAACGTCGCGCTGGTCATGCGCATGGGCCGCTTCTACCAGGATAAGCGCGAGGGCGCCGCCGGCCCGCGACCGTACCCGCGGCCCGACATCACGCCCGAGCAGGTGAACCACTGGCTCACCCGGCTCGGCATCGCGGAGGTGCGCGACAAGTATCCCGCCCAGATCAGCGGCGGCCAGCGCCAGCGGACGGCCATCGCGCGCAGCCTGCTGCAGCAGCCCGACCTGCTGCTGATGGACGAGCCGTTCTCCTCGCTCGACGCGCTCACCCGGGAGGACCTGCAGCGGCTGACGGTGGAGCTGCGCCAGGAGACCGGCGTCACGACCGTCGTGGTCACGCACATCATCGAGGAAGCCGCGTACCTGGGCCAGCGCATCCTCGTGCTGGGCCGGCCGCCCAACACGCACGCACGCATCGTGGAGAACCCCGGCGCGGGCGATGTCGCGTACCGGGGCCAGCCGGCGTTCTGGCAGAAGTGCGCCGAGCTGCGCGAGCTGTTAGCAGGACTGTAGGAAGCTTATGCGCCGTCGCGATCTGGCCCTTGCCACGCTCGTCCTGCTGCTCCTCTGGCAGTTGTTGAGCTGGCTGGTGGACTCCGAGGTGCTGCCCGGGCCGTGGGAGGTCGGGCAGGCGCTCGTCGCGGCCCTCCCGCGCGGGCTGGCGCGCCACTTCGTCGTCAGCCTGTGGCGCGTCGTTGCGGGCATCTTCATCTCCATGCTGCTGGCAACCCCCGCCGGCCTGGTGCTCGGCCAGAGCCGCGCACTGGATCGCATCTTTGCGCCGATGGTCTACATCGTCTACCCGGTTCCCAAGATCGTGTTCCTGCCGGTCATCCTGCTGCTGCTGGGCATCGGTGACACGAGCAAGATTTTCATCATCTTCCTGATCCTGTTCTTCCAGATTCTCGTGGTCGTGCGCGACCAGGCCAGCGCGCTGCGCCCCGAGCTGATCTATTCCGTGCGCTCGCTGGGCGCGGGGCGCCGTGCACTCTTCCGCTTCGTCTACCTGCCGGCAACCGTGCCCGCCGCGCTGACGGCGCTGCGCGTCAGCATCGGGACAGCCATCGCCGTCCTCTTTTTCACGGAGACGTTTGCCACCACTTCCGGCCTGGGCTATTATATTATCGTCGATAGCTGGGGCCGGCTGGCCTACGCCGACATGTACGCAGGCGTCGTGGCGATGAGCCTGCTGGGGCTGCTGCTCTACTTCGTCGTAGACCGGCTGGAACGCCGCCTCGCGCCGTGGATGTTCGTGCGCGAGTAAGAAAACGGGTTCGTAGTAGGCGCAGGTGCGCCATCCACGGGCGCACCTGCGCCTACTACGAACCGTAAGAGGAGTCACCCTTGTCCAGGCGTCCATCCTCCGTCCTGCCGCCGCCCGATGAGAAGCGCACCTACGTGCGCGGGATGTTCACCGCCATTGCCCCGCGCTATGACCTGATGAACCGGCTGATGACGCTGGGCCGCGACGGCATCTGGCGGCGCACCGTCGTCAGGCTGTGCGAGCTGCCCCGCGGGGGCCGCCTGCTCGACGTCGCAACCGGCACGGGCGACATCGCGTACGAGGCGCTGCGGCTCGATCCGACGCTGCGCGCGGTCGGGCTGGACCTCACGCGCGACATGATGCTCTACGGCCAGGGGAAGTATCCCGGCCTGGCCTTCCCCTTCACCGAGGGCGACGCGCTGGCGCTGCCGTTCGCAGACGGGACGTTCGACGCGGCCTGCTCCGGCTTCATGATGCGCAACGTCACCGACATCCGCCTCGCCTTTGCAGAGCAGGTGCGGGTGGTCAAGCCGGGGGGCCAGGTGGTCTGCCTGGAAATCACGCTGCCCCGCACGCCGGTGTTCGGCGCGCTGTTCCGGTTCTACTTCTTCAAACTCGTGCCGCTCCTGGGCGGCATCATCAGCGGCCGCCGCGAGGCCTACACCTACCTGCCGCACTCTGCACTGGCCTTCCCGCGGCCCGCGGCGCTGGCGGACATCATGGCCGCGGCCGGGCTGCGCGACGTGCATTACCGGCTGGCGATGTTGGGCACGGTCGCCGTCCACTGGGGAACGAAATAACCAGGGCGGCAGGGTTTGGCCCATGCGTCCAGCCCGCCCACCTTGCAGGAGCAGATCTATGATCGGTCAATGGATGAAACGGGACGTGGTCTCCGTGTCGCCGCACACCACGGTGTTGGAGGCTGCGCGCCTGATTGTGAACCGGCATGTGGGTACGCTGCCGGTCGTGGATGAACAGGTGTCGCTCGTGGGCATCGTCCGGGTCGAAGACATCCTCGAGACGTTCATGCCGGATTTCGTGCGCCTGATGGCCGACTTCGACTTCGTGCGTGACTTCGGCGTGCTGGAGAGCCTGATGCCCCACGACACGCCGGGCATCGCGCAGCAGACGATGCGGGATCTGATGCAGGAGCCGGTAGCCGTCGAACAGACCTCCGGCCTGTTGCGCGCGCTGGCCATCATGACCAAGCATGACATCCGCGACCTTCCGGTCGTCAACCAGGCCGGCGCGCTGGTGGGCATCGCGTCCCTGGTGGATATCGCCACGGCCTTCCTCGCGTCCTGGACCGCCGAAGGGAGCGGCCGATGACGCTGGTACAGGTCATTGCGACGCTCATCTTCCTGCTGACGTTCGCCGCGATCATGGCCGAGCGCGTCCACCGCACCATCGTCGCCATGCTGGGCGCAGCCGTCATGCTGATCGCCGGCATGCTCATGGGCTTCTACAACCAGGGGCAGGCGCTGGCCGCCATCGACTTCAATACGCTGGGACTGCTCTTTGGCATGATGCTCCTGGTGCGCCTGCTCGAACAGACCGGCTTCTTCGAGTACATTGCCATCCGCATCAGCAAGCGTTCAGGCGGGCGGCCCTGGCTGCTGCTGCTCATCCTGGGGGGCACGACGACCGTGCTCTCGATGTTCCTGGACAATGTGACGACCATCGTGCTGATCGTGCCCGTGTCCATCCTGATTGCCGAGATCCTCGGCCTCAACCCCATCCCGTTGCTCATGGCGGAGGCGCTGCTGTCCAACATCGGCGGCGTTGCGACGCTCGTCGGTGACCCGCCCAACGTGCTCATCGGCTCCGCCGCCGACCTGAGCTTCGTCAGCTTCCTCATCCACCTGGGCCCGATCGTGCTGGTGACGTGGTTGGTGGCCGTCGCGATCCTCTACTTCTCGTTTCGGCGGGAGCTGGCCGAGCGGCCGCGCCACCTGGATGCGTTGACCAGCCTGAATGAAAACGAGGCCCTCCGCGAGCCCAAGAACGCTGTCCGCGTCCTGATTACGCTCGGCGCGGTCATCCTGTTCTTCTTCCTCGAGGGGCTGCTGCACCTGCAGCCGGCCCTGATTGCCCTGGTCGGCGCCGCAGTGGGGCTGATGTGGCTGCAACCCGATATCGATGAAACGCTGCGGCACGTGGAGTGGAGCGTCCTGATCTTCTTTGCAGCCCTGTTCGTGCTGATCGGCGGCCTGGATGCGTCGGGCGTGCTGCACCAGGCCGCGAGCCTGCTGGCCGGCCTCGCGGAGAACACGCCCCTGGTTGCCAGCCTGGGCCTCCTGTGGAGCGCAGCCGTGCTGTCCGCGGTCGTGGACAACATCCCGTTCACCATCGCCATGATTCCGGTCATCCAGGAACTGGGCGACCTGGGGTTGGTCATTACGCCCTTCTGGTGGGCGCTGGCGCTGGGCGCGGGGCTGGGCGGCAACGGCACGCCCATCGGCGCAACGGCCAACGTGCTGACCGTGACCCTGAGCGGCCGCACGCGTACGCCGATCACGACGAAGGTCTGGCTCCGTTCCGGCGTACCGGTGACCGTGGCCACCTGCATCGTCGCCAGCATCATGTTTGCGCTGCTCTGGTCCCGGATGCAGCTACCGTAGGAATTTGTATCGCTCATTTCTGGTTCATTGTGGTATAATGGGGGTGAGGACTTATTGCGGGGAGGGATACCATGACGACGGCCAACAGCAGTTCGGGCAATCTCGATCCTGCGGCGGGCGAGGCGGCGGACACCGCCGCAGACCTGGCTGCACTCCTGGATGTCGAAGTCGAGGCGGCTGAAACAGGCCGGATCCCCGGGCAACCCGAAGCCGCGCCGGCTGCGCGTTCGGCGGACGGCGCCCCCAGCGCGGAGGCGCCTGTGCCCGAAGAGACGATTGACGTCCCGCCGCTGGCAGCAGCGGCCATCCCCTCGGCGGTTGTTGCGGTCGAAGTGGCCCCGGAGCCCATCGCGCCGGCGCCTCCTCCGTCACAGCCCGTCATCACCCTCCCGCCGCCCCCGCCGGCCGCAGCCGCGCCAGCTGCCTCACAGGCGATAACGCCTGAAGAGCCGGCCAGGCTGACGGTGCCGCCGGAGGCCGAGCGTTCTCTGCCCACGACCAAGCGCTTCGGCGCGATCATCCTGGAAACGGAGCCGGCCGCGTCGGCCGCGGCCTATATCGAAGGCGAAGACGGCAGTATGCAGGCCGCGGGTGCATCCGTCCGGGTGCTGCCCCCTGGCCCCGGCACGGAGGTCGAGCCATCCCCCTTGCCCGTCGTGATTGACCGGACCCCGGACCAGAAGGCGATCGTCATCGAACGCCTGGACCAGGTGCTCGACCAGGGCTGGCAGAAGGCGCTGCACCAGCAGATCGACGAGCTGTATCGCCAGGTGGCGACCGAGTTCAGCAGCCCGCCGGATAAGGCTGAACGTGCGCTCACCATGCTGCGCGAGAGCCGCCAACTGCTGATTGATTCGCCCGAGGAATACGTGACCGCGGAATTCCGCACGGCCCAGGTGCGCGTGATGCTCGACCGCATGCGCGAGAGCCGGAAGCAGTCCACCTACTACGGGCCGCGCATCCTGGGTTACCAGGCCGGCTGGCTGTTGGTGCTGCTGCTGGGGTTGATTTTCGCCGGACCGCTCACCACCCTGATTGCCGGATCAGACCGTGTGACGGGGCCTGCCCTGTTGAACGTCTACCCGATCATCAACACGATGATCTGGGGCGGCATCGGCGGCATCGTGGGCGCGCTCTACACGCTCTGGTGGCACATCTCGCGCGAGCAGGACTTCGACCGCAACTACCTGATGTGGTACATGGTGCAGCCATTGATGGGCCTGGTGCTGGGCGGCATCATCTTCCTGATCATGGCGGGCGGCTTCCTGATCATCAACGTCAACCTGACCGATGAGACCGCCAGCACCGGGGCGCGGCTCCTGCCCTACCTCGCCGCGGTGCTCGCAGGCTTCCGCCAGAACTTCATCTACGAGCAGTTCGACCGCCTGATCGCCCTCTTCACCCCCGCGGAGAAGCGCGAATCCGGGAACGAGTGAAGAGGGGAACGGGAGAACGGGAGAACGGGAGAACAGGGGAACAGGTGAGGAGCCTGCATCCTCAGATGCAGGCGACGAACAGATCATAGGAGTCGAGGCTTTAGCCGGTTACACTGTAAACGTGAACCCACAGCCAAACCGGCTAAAGCCTCAACTCCACATCACCTGTTCACCTGTTCACCCCGTCACCTGTTCACCCCGTCACCTGTTCACCCCGTCACCTGTTCACCTCTTCACCTGTTCACCCCGTCCCGTCACGCCAGCGTCACGCGCTCCAGGTGCGCGCCGAGGGACTGCAGCTTGCGGTCGATGTTTTGGTACCCCCGGTCGATCTGGCCGACGTTGCCGATGGTGCTGGTGCCCTTGGCGGCCAGCGCGGCAATCAGCAGGGCCATGCCGGCGCGGATGTCCGGGCTGCTGAGCTCCTGGCCGTAGAGCGGGCAGGGGCCGACGATGACGGCCCGGTGCGGGTCGCACAGGATGATCTTCGCGCCCATCCCGATCAGCTTATCCACGAAGTAGAGCCGGCTCTCGAACATCTTCTCGTGCATCAGCACGGTGCCCTTCGCCTGCGTCGCGACGATCAGCGCGATGCTCATCAGGTCCGCGGGGAACTGGGGCCAGGGCGCATCGTCGATCTTCGGCACCGCGCCGCCGATATCCTCCTGGATATGGAGGTCCTGCTCGTCGGCCACGATGAGCGTGTCGCCCTCCATCCGCATGTTGACGTTGAGGCGTTCGGCAAACACCCAGTTGATCATGCGCATGTGCTCGCGCACGACCCCGTGGATGCGAATCTCGCCGCGCGTCACCGCGCCGAGCCCGAGGAAGCTGCCGACCTCCAGGTAATCGGGCGAGATGGTGAACTCGCCGCTCCCCAGGCGGTCCACCCCGTGAATGACGAGCGTGTTGCTGCCGATCCCCTGGATCTGCGCGCCCAGGCAACTCAGGAAGTTGCACAGGTCCTGCACGTGCGGCTCGGACGCGGCATTGCGGATCACGGTCGTCCCCTTCGCCAGCACTGCGGCCATGACCGCGTTCTCCGTGCCGGTGACGCTCATCTCGTCGAGCAGGATGTCGGCGCCGCGCAGCACGTCGGCCTTCATGGTGAAGTCCTTCGCGTTGAAGTCCACGTGGGTGCCGAGGCTCTCCAGCGCCAGCAGGTGCGTGTCTACGCGGCGCCGGCCGATGCGGTCGCCCCCGGGCAGGGGCAGCACCGCCTGGCCGAACCGGCCCAGCATCGGGCCGGCCAGCAGCATGGAGCCGCGAATCTGCTGGAACAGCTCGGCGCGGAAGTTGGCAAAGCTGGCGTTGCGCGCACACAGCCGCAGCGCGCCGTTCTCCTTCTGCACTGTGACCCCCAGCTCGCCCAGCAGCTGACACATGGTGCCGACGTCACCGATGTGCGGGACGTTGTGCAGGACAACCTCCCCCTCGGTGAGGAGCACGGCCGCTAACAGAGGCAACGCTGCATTCTTGTTGCCGGCCGTAGTGACATCTCCGTTCAGTGGATAGCCGCCTTCGATGACGAACTTGTCCATGAAATGCTCCTTTACTCTGAGATACGTTGCAGATCCACCGGTTCACCTGCCTGGACGCCGAGCAGAGCCGCGGCGCTCCCGTCGCGCACCGCGACCTCGACCGTGTCGCCGCTGCTGACCAGGGCGATCAGGGCCCCTGGTTGTGCCGCCGCATACGTCTGCTGAATGCCCTCGATGCGCCGGCCCCGGATGAGGCACGCCCACGCGCCACCCGTCACCCACGCGGCCGGGATGGAGGTCACCAGGTTGCCGAAGCGGTCGATGTGGATGACGTGGCCGCGCAGGTGTCCCGGCGCGATGCGGGCCGCGGCCGGCTCCGGCAGGCGCACCGGGTCGACCACCGGCGCACCCAGATCGGGGGGCAGCCGGCCGTTCGCCAGGTGCGCAGCGACCGGCGCAAAGATGTCGCGGCCGTGGAAGGTCCGGCTTACGACGGGCCGCCAGAACTCGCTGCGGGTCAGCTCGAAGACGGCCGCGCCGGGCTGGTCCAGCGCGAAGGTAAACAGCCCGTTGTCGGGCCCCACGAAGCAGGCGCCGGGTGTCTGGACCAGCAGCGGCCGCCGCGCGCTGCCGACGCCGGGGTCCACGACTGCCAGATGCACCGTGCCGCGCGGGAAATAGGGGGCGGCGCGGCTCAAGACATAGGCGGCCTGTCGCACGTTCTGCGGGGCAATATCATGGCTCACGTCAACAAGGTGCGCACCGGGGGCAATGCTCAGGATGACGCCCTTCATGGTGCCCACATAGCCATCGGCCAGGCCGAAGTCGGTCGTCAGGGTGACAATCGTCATGCTTCTCGGGTGAGCGGCGCCGCGCGAACAGGATGGATGACTCTTGTCACGGATTCTACCCCAGAGGCAAGAACCCGTCAACTGGTTGTGCCTGCTACATTTCCCTCCGGCCACAAGCGTCGCTGACAGCTTGCCGAAATGGCACATTTGTGCTGTTATAACGATTGAACGACCCGTCACGTTTATGAAATACACCCATTTTGTGGTAAAATAGACGGGATGAAAGCTGAAACTGCACCGCGTTTAGGCGCCATCGAAGCCCTGGCCACCGGGCTCAATCTGGCCGCGCGCCGCCCGCTGCTGCTGGCCATTCCGGTCGTGATTGACCTGGGGCTCTGGCTCATGCCGCGGCTATCGGTGCAGACGTTGCTCCGGCAGGCCCAAGCCGTCTGGGAAGCGCTCGTGCTGGCGTTCTACACGGAATCCCAGCAGGCAGCCCTGGCCGAGACCGTCCAGGCGTTGCGCGACGCGTTCGCGAGCCTGGGGCAGCAGATCGACCTGATGACCGCCCTGACGACGGGCTGGCTGGCTGCACCGAGCGCGCTGGTGGATGTCCAGGCGACCCGGTTCAAGCTCATCAGTGACGGGGTGCTGGCGCCGCTGGGACTGGGGCTGACCCTGCCTCCGGTGGCCGCGCCGCCCTGGCAGATGCCGGGGTGGGACATCTCGAATGTCTGGCTGGCCGGGCTGGTCATCGTGGCGCTGTGGCTGTTGGGGCAGGTGTTCACCACCTTCTACCTACGGGCGGCGGCTGAGGCGCTGGTGGCGGAAAGCACGGTGCCGGCGCAAAGAGGTCCCGTGCGCTTGCCGGACCGGGCGGCACACGAGACCGGATCACCGGCACACGAGCCGCAGCCCTCGACCGGCGTGCCGTCTGGCTTCCAGCGCATCCCGTTCAGCTTCGGGGCGCTGTTGCTGCGGTTCGTCGTGTTGAGCCTGCTGCTGGGGGTCATCGTCTTTCTGATTCGCGTGCCGCTGGCCCTGGCGATGGCGCTGGCCGCCTTTTCCGGCAGCACCGTGGCCGCGGGCATCTTCGTGTTCAGCGGAGGGTTGACCCTCTGGTTCATGCTGTGGTTCCTGTCAGCGGTCTTTTTCGCCAGCGAGGCAATGCTGTTCGACGGTCAATCGATGGGCCCGGCGCTGTGGCAGGCGCTTGTGCTGGCCCGCACCAGCGGATGGCGCACCTTCGGTCTCATCACGCTGGTCAACCTGATTGCCCTCGGCTTCCGGGCCGTCTGGGGACTGATGGGGCAGACGCCCCTGGGCGCGCTGCTCAGCATCGCAGGCAACGCTTATCTGGCGACGGGGTTATTGCTGGCGATTTTCATCTATTACAACGGGTTGCGCCGTGAGCTGCAAGCGTTGCGGACGGCACGCAAGGTCATCAAGTAGTGGCGTTCCGGTGGAGCGTCGCTGCGGCAAGTAATGGCAGGAGTTAGAACGTGGCAGAACAGGGAAATAATCGGCCTAATCATTATACTGCCGACGATATCCAGGTGCTCGAAGGGCTGGAGGCCGTGCGCCGCCGCCCCGGCATGTACATCGGCGGGACAGATATCAAAGCCCTCCACCATACGGTCTACGAGGTGGTGGATAACTCGATCGACGAAGCGATGGCCGGCTACTGTGACCGGATTGCGGTCACGATCCATAAAGATGGCAGCGTAACCGTACAGGACTGGGGCCGCGGCATCCCGGTCGGCATCCACAAGCAGACGGGCAAGTCGGCACTCGAGACGGTCATGACCAAGCTGCATGCCGGCGGCAAGTTCGGCAGCGGCGCGTACAAGGTATCCGGCGGTTTGCACGGCGTCGGTGTGTCCGCGGTCAATGCCCTGTCCGAGTGGATGGAAGTCGAGGTGCGCCAGGACGGGAAGCTGCACTTCCAGCGGTATCAACGCGGCATTCCTCAGGCCGACCTGGCCGTCGTCGGGCCGGCAGCCGCGGAAGAAAGCGGCACGCGCACGACTTTCATGCCGGACCACACGATCTTCGAAGAGACCGACTTCCGCTTCGAGACGCTGGAGCAGCGGTTCCGGGAGATGGCCTTCCTCAATCGCGGGCTGACCATCGAATTCTCGGACGAGCGCACCGACAACGGCGCACGCTACATGAACTTCTACTTCGAGGGCGGCGTGCGCAGCTTCGTGCGCTACCTGAACAAGAACCGCGAAGTGCTCCATGAGCCCGTCTACATCGAGAAGGAGATGGACGGCAACATGGTCGAAGCAGCCATCCAGTACAACGATGGCTACAACGAGTCGGTGTTCTCCTTCGCCAACACGATCAACACGCCCGACGGCGGCACGCACCTGACCGGCCTGCGCGCCGCGCTGACCCGCACCATCAACGAGTGGGCCAAGCGCCAGAACCTGCTCAAGGAATCCGACCCGAGCTTCACCGGCGACGACACGCGCGAGGGTCTGACGGCCATCGTGAGCGTCAAGCTGCCCGACCCGCAGTTCGAGTCGCAGACCAAGGTCAAGCTGCTCAACAACGAGATCCGCACCCAGGTCGAGTCCGCGGTCAACGAAGCGTTGATGGCCTGGCTGGAACAGAACCCGAAGGAAGGCCGCAAGATTGTCGAGAAGTGCGTCACGTCGAGCCGCGCACGTGATGCCGCGCGCAAGGCGCGCGACCTCGTCATCCGCAAGAGCGCGCTGGAAAGCCTGACGCTGCCAGGAAAATTGGCAGATTGCTCAGAAAGAGACCCTTCAAAGTGCGAGCTTTACATAGTGGAGGGAGATTCCGCAGGGGGGAGCGCTAAGCAGGGCCGCGACCGCCGCTTCCAGGCCATCCTGCCCTTGCGCGGCAAGATTCTCAACGTGGAGAAGGCGCGGCTGGACAAATCGCTGGCAAACCGGGAAATCCAGGCACTCGTGCAGGCGCTCGGCAGCGGCATCGGGGAGGGCATCGACCTGACCAACCTGCGTTATCACCGTGTGTTGATCATGAGCGTTGATGGTGATGAACTGACCTTTGTCAAGGCGCCGGGCGGAGAAGTGCAATCCGTCCGCATCGGGCCGTTCATCGACCAACTGATCAACGAGGGAGCGAATCCGAGCGCTTACCAGGTGCTCTGCTTCAACCCAGAGACGGGCGAGACGCGCTACAAGCCCCTGAAAAGCGTCATCCGGCACGACCACAACGGGCCCGTGTACGAGATTGAAGCGGCATACGGCCGCCGCATCCGCGTCACAGGCGAGCACAGCGTGTTTGTTGCGGACGGGCAGGGAAATCCTACGCTCAAGCGTGGCGATGAGATCAAGGTGGGCGACCTTCTGGTCGCACCCAGACGACTGCCGCAGGCGACCGGCTCTTTCGAGCGGATTGACCTCGTCAAGTCGTTTGTCGCGCTCGGCGAGGAGATGGACAGCGACGTAGTCCTGCGCGGCCCAGGGGTGGTGGAGTGGTATAAGGAGCGCGTGCGGGCAGAGCACGCCGGCAATCCCGAGATGATGGAGCCGCGTGTAGCCGTGCCAGCGCACATCGGTGCACTTCTCAAGCACCAGCGTCGTGCATCAGGGTTGAGCCAACAGGCGATCTGCGAAGCGGTCCAAATCAGGCAGCCAGTGACGTTCTATGCGTGGGAATCCGGCAAGATGCGGCCGACCCTGAGCCACTTCCGCCGCTATGCCGAGGTGCTCGGCCTCGACCCGAACGCCCTGCTGCCAGAAGTGGCTGTCGGGAATAGCCGGCTGGAGCATACGTGGAATACGCAATATCGAGGCGCACCCAGGAACAAGGTGCGCGAGTATCTGACGCTCACCGATCTTGACCTGGCCGACGTGGACCGGCTCGGTGACGACATCAGGTTGACGCCGCGACATTACGCGAACGAGGCGGTGCCGCGCTATGTTCCGCTCGATGCTCAGCTCATGCTGGTGCTGGGCTTCTTCGTGGCCGAGGGTTCTCTGAGCACGCGCAACGGTGTGCGGCTGTCCATCGGCAAACGGAATACGCATGTGGTCGGGGAAATATCCGCGGCCATTCGCCAGGTATTTGGCATCGAGCCGACGCTCTATACGGGAAAGGACGGCCGCGCAGCCGAGCTGCGGATACTCAATCGAGTTGTGGCGGCGGCGTTCAGGCTGCTTCTCGGCTTCGATGGGACGAACGCGGCTCACAAGCACATCCCCGACGTGGTATTCAATGCGTCGCCCGAGCTCCAGGTTGCCTTCCTGCGCGGTTACTTCCTTGGGGATGGCACAATGGCGGCGAGACAAATCTCATTCTCGACCGTATCGGAGACCCTGGCCGATCAGTTGATGTATCTGTTGTTGATGCACGATGTGCGGGTGTCGCTGAGCGAGCGCCAGCCGACAGGCGCGGCGAGCGGCCTGATTCGCGGGAAGCCGATCGTGACCCGCCATACGGCGTATATCCTGACGGTGGGAGAACGAGACGCCATCGCACGCCTGGAGCCTATCTGGCGCGACCATGCCAGGGCGCATGTGCTGCAGGAATGGCTGAAATCGACTGGCGGCGCGGGAGGTAAGCGCCCCGTCTACCTGAAGGGGGACCTGATTGGTGTGCCGGTGCGCTCCGTGCGCGAGGTGAATCCGACCAGCGGCAAGGTATACGACTTCTCTGTGGCCGGAGACGAGACTTTCATCTGCGGGCGAGGCGCCGTGTGCTGCCATAATACTGATGCCGATGTCGACGGCAGCCACATCCGCACGCTGCTGCTGACGATGTTCTTCCGCTACATGCCGACGCTCATCGAGAGCGGGCATCTCTACATCGCGCAGCCGCCGCTGTACCTCATCCGCAAGGGCAAAGAGGCCAAGTACGCGTATGCGGATGCCGAGCGCGACCAGATCATCAAGGAGTTCGGGGGGATGCAGGGCATCACGCTCCAGCGCTACAAGGGCCTGGGCGAGATGAACCCGGAACAGCTCTGGGAGACCACCATGAACCCGGCGAACCGCATCCTGTTGCAGGTGACGGTGGAAGACGCCGCCGCGGCCGACCGTACCTTCGACATGCTCATGGGCAACGAGGTCGCCCCGCGGAAGCGGTTCATCCAGAGCCACGCGAAGAAGGTGCGTAACCTGGACGTATAGCCGCAGAGTCGTTGCCACGAAAGATACGACAATGACCGAGTATACTTATTCTGAAGCACGCCAGAACCTGGCAGCGCTGCTGGAACAGGCATCGCAAGAGGGCGAGGTCCGCATACGTCGCAGGGACGGTCGAGTCTTTGTGGTGCGACCGAAGGAAGCCGGTGGCTCACCGCTGGACCTCCCAAGCGTCGATCTGAATGTGTCGACCGAGGAGATTGTCAGCATGATCCGCGAAGGACGCGAACGCTACCGCTGACAAAGTCAGGTCTCCTGATGTGTAAGTGCGCCTTGTCCTGAACATAAAGAGCCCCGGGTTCGCCGGGGCTCTTTTGATTGGGCTGCCGAAGGAGCCTAGTACTCCGTGTGCAACAGCTCGTGCGCCTTATGGCTGCCGGGCTCGCCCAGGAACTCCTCGTACAGCTTGATGATCGAGGGATTCTCGTGTGACTTGCGGATGGCCGACCGCGCGTCGATGCTGTACAGCGCCTGCGTGCGCAGCTGGATCATGTCGAGCCGGTCGCGCGTGTAGGGCTGGCCGCCGCCGTTGATGCAGCCGCCCGGACAGGCCATGATTTCGATCACGTCGTACTGCGAAGTGCCCTTCTCGACGTTCTCCAGGATCTTGCGCGCATTGCCCAGGCCTGACCCCGCGGCCACGCGCACCTGCCGGCCGTCCAGGTCGATCACCGCCTCGCGGACGTCCTTCAGCCCGCGAACCGCGGTGAAGTCCACGTTGGTCAGCTCTTTGCCGGTCACTTCCTCGTAGACCGTGCGCAGCGCAGCCTCAAGCACGCCGCCGGTCGCGCCGAAGATGACGCCCGCACCGGTCGACTCGCCCAGCGGGCTGTCGAACTCTTCGTCGTCCATAAAGCGCAGGTCGATCCCGCCTTCCTTGAACATCTTGGCCAGCTCGCGCGTCGTGATGACGTAATCCACGTCGCGAATGCCGTCCGTCTCGTGCTCCGGCCGCCGCGCCTCGTACTTCTTGGCGATGCACGGCATGACCGCCACGACGACCATATCCTCCGGCTTGACGCCGATCTTCTGCGCGTAATAGGTCTTGGCAATCGTGCCGGTCATCTGCTGGGGTGATTTACAGGTTGACGGCATGTACTTAAGATTCGGGAACTGGTACTCAATAAAATTGATCCAGCCCGGGCAGCAAGACGTCAGGATCGGCAGGCGCTCGCCGCTCGTGACGCGCTCGATGATCTCCTTCGCCTCTTCCACGATCGTCAGGTCGGCTCCGAAGGTCGTGTCGAACACGGCGTCGAACCCCAGCCGCCGCAGCCCCGCCACCAGCTTGCCGGTCACGGCGGTGCCCGGCGCGATGCCGAACTCCTCACCGATGGCCGCGCGGATGGCCGGCGCCACCTGCACTACGACCGTCTTGGTCGGGTCGAAGATGGCGTCCCACGTCTCCTGGATGTAGCCGTGGCCCGTCAGCGCGGCGGTCGGGCAGACGCTCACGCACTGGCCGCAGTAGGTGCAGTTCGATTCGACGAGCGGCTTCATCTCTGCGGGGCCGACGATGACGTTGAACCCCCGGCCGTAGGCCGTCAATGCGCCGACCGTCTGCACTTCGTTGCACATCGTCTCGCAGCGGCGGCACATGATGCACTTGTCCGGATCCCGCTTCAGCGCGCCGCTCGTCTTGTCGATGGGGAAGCTCGTCTCCTCCCCGTGATACCGCTTGGTGTTGATGCCGAACTCCCACGCCAGGGCCTGCAGCTCGCAGTCCGTCGACTTGGCGCAGATGAGGCAGTTGAACGGATGATTGGACAGGATCAGCTCCAGCAGGCGGCGCCGGGTGAACAGCACGCGGCGGGAGTTGGTCGTCACCTCCATCCCCTCGAACACCGGCGTGGCGCAGGCCGGCGCCAGGTTGCGCCGTCCGGCCACCTCCACGCTGCAGATGCGGCACGAGGCGACCTTATTGACCATCTTCAGCTCATGCAGGTCCAGATAGCAGAGCGTCGGAATGCGGATGTTGAGCTGCCGGGCGGCATCCAGGACTGTGGCGCCGTCTTCAACCGTGACGGGCCGGTTATCGATAAGCAGATTCACCATGGTAGCTCTCCTCCTAATGCCTGTAGATCGCCTTGAACTTGCACTTCGCCATACACGCACCACACTTGATGCACCGGCTCTGATCGATGAAGTGCGGCTGTTTGACCGCACCGGAGATACAATTGACCGGGCATCCGCGGGCGCAGGCCGTGCAGCCGACGCACTTATCCGGGATGATCTCATACCGCAGCAGCTTCTGGCACACCCCCGCCGGGCAGGTCTTGTGCAGCACGTGGGCTTCGTATTCGTCCCAGAAGTACTTCATCGTGCTCAGCACCGGATTGGGCGCCGTCTGGCCGAGGCCGCACAGCGAGGTGTCCATGATGACCGCGGAGAGCTCGCGCAGCTCGACCAGGTCGGCAGGCGTGCCCTTGCCCTCGGTGATGTTGACCAGGATTTCGTGCAGGCGCTTGGTGCCGATCCGGCAGGGCAGACAGCGGCCGCACGACTCGTCCACGGTGAACTCCAGGTAGAACTTGGCGATGTTCACCATGCAATCCTTGTCGCTCATCACGATCATGCCGCCGGAGCCCATGATGGACCCGATCTGCGCCAGCGATTCGTAGTCGATGGGCGTATCCAGGAACTGCTTGGGGATGCAGCCGCCGGAGGGGCCGCCCGTCTGCACGGCCTTGAACTCCTTGCCCCCCCGGATGCCGCCGCCGATGTCGTAGATGATCTCGCGCAGGGTCGTGCCCATCGGCACTTCCACCAGGCCGACGTTGTTGATCTGCCCGGCCAGCGCGAAGACTTTCGTCCCCTTGGAAGTCGCGGTGCCGATGCCCGCATACCACTCCGCGCCGCGCGTGAGGATGGCGGGCACGTTGGCCAGCGTCTCCACGTTGTTCACGATGGTAGGCTTGTTCCACAGGCCGCTCTGCGCGGGGAAGGGCGGCTTGGTGCGCGGCTCGCCGCGCTCG
>CAZTMA010000079.1:3837-23793 GCA_964614645.1 uncultured Anaerolineales bacterium | reverse complement strand
AGAGGGGGCAGGGGGTGAGGGTCGGACGGTCGCCCGCCCACCGCGGCGCGCCACAACGCATACAACGCGAGCACGCCCAGCGCGGCGCCTAGCGTGTACATCCGTACTTCCTGGCTGTACCAGACGTTGTAAGGGCTAAGTGCGGCGAGTGCGCCGGCCAGCAACGCGACCGGCCGGTTGCCCGTCAGTCGCCGCGCGAGCGCATAGACCAGCGCAATGAGGATGACGCCCCAGAACAGCGAGAAGAACCCGGCCATGAATTCCAGGCCGTTACCCGTGGGGTCAGCGCGGCCGTTGGGGTAGCCCGCCAGGGTAAACCAGCCGCGCAGGAGCAGGTAGTAGCCCGGCGGATGGATATCGCCGGCGGTGTGGCGGATGAGTCCCGGCAGGGGGCTGCCGGCCAGCGCGGTGCTGACCGTCTCGTCATACCACAGGCTGTCCGCACCGAGCCGGTAGAGCCGCAGCGCGAACCCGGCGAGCGTGATCAGCAGGATCATCGCCGGGCGGAATGGCAGACGGTTGCCCGTCAACGCGGGCAGGCGCGGTGGCATAGCGCGAGTCTAGCACAGGAGCAGCCTGTGCACCAAGTGGGACGTTTGACAAGGCCGCGGTCCTTGCATATGCTTGCGCACAATTCCCACTTCCCGCAATGATGGAGGCACATGCCCACCCTAACCACGCGCCGGCCGGGCGCACACCGCTGGTTCGTCGTCGGCGTCTTCCTTGTGTTCATGCTCCTGCATCAGTCCGACCACCTGCTCATCGGCACGCTGACCCCCGACATCATGGATTCGTTCGGCATCAGCATGGCGAAGATGGGCGCGGTCTCGACCGGCGCGCTGATCGTGTCGGGGCTGTTCTACCCCCTCTGGGGCTACTTGTATGACCGCTACGGGCGGGCGAAACTGCTGGCCCTGGCCTCCTTTCTGTGGGGTTCGACGACATGGTTGAATGCCGTGGCGCGCACCTATGGCGCGTTCCTCGTCACGCGTGCCTCCACCGGCATCGACGACAGCAGCTACCCGGGCATCTACAGCCTGGTCGCGGATTACTTCGAGCCGCGGCTACGGGGCCGGATCTATGGCCTGCTCCAGCTCACCATGCCGCTCGGCTTCCTGCTGGGTATGATATTGGCGCTGGCGCTGCGCGAGACGATTGGCTGGCGGGGCGTGTTTTACATCACGGGCTCGCTCGGCGTGCTGCTGGCCTTCGTCATCTACTTCGGGGTGCGCGAGCCGGTGCGCGGGGGCAGCGAGCCGGAGCTGGCCGGGCTGAAGCAGGTCGGCGTCTATCGCTTCAACTGGCCGGCGGCGCGCGCGCTGTTCCGCAAGCGAAGCCTGCTGCTGCTGTTCGTCCAGGGATTCTTCGGCGTCTTTCCCTGGAATGTCATCACCTTCTGGTTCTTCACCTACCTGGAGCGGGAGCGCGGCTACACGGGGACTGCGCTCTTCGTGACGATGGCTGCGGCTGTCATCACGCTGGCCGCCGGTTATCCCCTGGCCGGCGCGCTGGGCGACCGGCTGTTCCGGCGCACCCCGCGCGGCCGGGTGATTGTCGCCACGGTCGGCGTGCTGCTTGGCGCACTGCTGTTGCTGGTGACGCTCAACGTCCCTGTGGAGAACCAGACCCTCTTCATGGTCCTATTGATGCTGACCGCGCTGTTCATCCCGTTTGGCGGACCGAACGTCGTCTCGACGGTGTATGACATCACGCTGCCCGAGGTGCGCAGCACGGCGCTCGCCGTCCAGTACTTCATCGAGTCTTCGGGCGCAGCGTTGGCCCCGACCATCGCCGGGCTGATTGCCGACCGTTCGTCACTGCACGATGCCATCCTGATTATCTGTGTGTCCGCGTGGCTGCTGTGTGCCGTCTGTTTCCTGGGTGTCGTGCGCGTTCTGCCGAAGGACATCGCTCTGCTGCGCAGCCAGATGCGCGAGCGCGCGGCAGCCGATGCGTTGGCCGCGCAACAACAGAATGCTGCCGGATAGATATGCACTTATTTCTGGCTCACCGCGACTTTACGGCCTATGCAGCGTCTTGACGGATAGGGAAATGGCCGCATTGGCTTTTCCTGGATATCGTTTGGCCCAATGGAGGAGCCATGATCTTTCAGTTGAGCCCCTGGGTCGCGCTGATGCTGGGTATTTTGATCGGTTTGTTGCTGGGTTGGGTAGTAGACCTGTGGTTCGAGCGCCAGCGCCAAGCCACGGCTGCGCGCCAAGCCGACTTCGCAAGATCGCGGCGCGTGCGCGAGCAGGAACTGGTGCAATCGCAGACGGTTGCCTTAAGATCGGACTTGCCGCACGCAGCTGAGGTCGCCATCGAGGAGGAGCCCCTGCCGTACCACGGCGAGCACCTGTCGGATGACCTTGCGACCCCCGAGATGGAGGTTGAGGTTGTTGAGGTAGATGAGGATGGTGAACAGGTGAACAGGTGAACAGGTGACGACTGAGGAGTCCGCATCCTCAGATGCGGACGTGAAACAGCGGAGTGTACCCGACGATATTTGCAGGGGCGAGAGGCGAGCTCCGCTCGCACCCTCGCCCCTGCGGTCCTAAACGAATCGAGGCTTCAGCCGGTGGCACAAGCGATTCTCGTGCACACCCCAACCGGCTGAAGCCTCGACTCCACTACCACCCCATCACCCTGTCACCCCGTCACCCGCTCACCTGTTCTCCCGTTCCCCTGTTCACCTGTTCATCTGTGTACGCACCGGCCGAGGGCCGAAGAAGAGCAGCACGGCGGCCAGCAGCATGGACAGCGCCAGGAGGGTCCAGCGGCCCGCCGGCATAGCGGCCAGTTGGTTAAGCACCGCCTCGCCCCACGTGAACTGCGCTGCCTCGCCCAGGCTGGCGCGCTCGCTGCGTTCCAGCGCTGCACTCACCGCAGTGCGTGCAGCCGTGTCGCCTTCGACCTTCAGAGCGGCCGCCAGGGCCTGGCGGGCCGACGAGGTGCCGATCTCACCGAGTGCCCAGGCCGCCTGGCTGCGCACGGCCGGGTCTGCGTCGTACAGCGCCTCTGCCAGGGCAGGGGTCGCCGGGTCAGCCTGGATCCAGCCGAGCATCTCCGCGGCATTGGCCCGCAGCGCCGGCTCTTCCGCGGACAGTGCCGTCACCAGCACATCGTTGGCCTGCGCGCCTGCGCGTTCCAGCCCGCTCATCGCCGCCTGCCGGGCGGGCGTCAGATCCCGGTCGGCCAAGGGGCGTGCCAGCGCGGCCAGCGCCTCGCGCGTCCCGATGGCTGCCAGGGCCTCGGCTGCGCGGATGCGCGCCGGCGAGTCATCGTTGACAAGCATCTCGCCAAGCTGCGGCGTCGCCGCCTCGACCTTCAGCAGGCCGAGCGCCGTGGCAGCGCGGGCGCGCACGTCAACGTTGTCCACAGCCAGCAGCCCCAGCAGGTCGGGCACGACCGCCCGGTTGCCGGTGCGGCCCAAGGCTTCGGCTGCCAGGTTGCCCGCCAGCACGTCGGTATCGGTCAGCTGTGCCAGCAGCGTCGGCGCCGCAAGCGGGTCACCGATCAGCCCCAACAGACGGGCTGTCGCAGCGCGCACGCCCGCGTCTTCGCTCTCAAGCGTGGCAAGCAGTTCCGGCGTCGTCGCAAGCGACACAGTGTGCGTGCTGGCATCATCGCCCGCGATGACCGTCAGCGGCTGGTCGGCCACCGGCGTGAGGCGCACGACGGGCGCCGCGCTCAATGGCAGTTGCTCCATGACCGTCCAGTGCTGCCCGCCGTCTGCGCTCACGAAAATACCGAGCGGGGTCAGGCGGGTCGTGCTCGTGCCGAGCCAGACGCCCGTCGCCGCATACAGGATGGTGTCATCCGCCGGGTTGACGCTCAGTGCGGTCACGGCAACCGGTGCGTTGCCCCCACCTGTGAGAACCGGGTCGGTGCTGTGTTGCCAGGTCGCGCCGAGGTCCCGGCTGAAAATCAGCCCCGCGGACTCCGTGCCGACGGCCAGCAGATTCGTGTCCTTGCCGGTCACGGCCAGCGCCAGTGGCTTGCTCGGCAGTCCCGCAGCCTGCGCCCAGGTCGCACCCGCGTCGCGGCTGACCCAGATGGTCCGCGCGGTGCGTGCCACGACGGATTGTTCGTCACCGGCTACGGTCTGAATCTGTTCCACCCGCTCCGGCAGGCTGGCGACGCCATACCACGTCTGCCCGCCGTCATCGCTGCGCTCGATGGCTGCAGTTGTATCATCATTCGCCCAGCGGTAGGTGAACGGCTGCGCGATGGGCGCGGCCGCGCCCGCATCCGCGCCCGCATCCGCCGGCGCCTCACGCCAGCTATTATCTGAAAGGATGGGCGCACCGATGGGCGCCAGTCCGATGAGCAGCAGGGCCACGGCCAGCGCAATGCGCACCCAGGTCTTCGTCAACAATGCAACACTCGTCATCCGAAACATGCTTGTCCTCCCGTGCGGGACCGTCATCACGTTCAATGCAACTTGTCACTCCCACACGGGGATAGGACGGCGCAGTCGGGCGGTTAGTTCCACCGCAACTTGTCCCGCCAATTCGTGAAGTTTGGCGCATTTCTTGACAGCCTTCGACGCAGATGATAGACTGTGCTCAGTGGTCTATACCGGTATGGCGGACCAGCCCGCCACACTTCGGACAGCGAGCAAAGATGCCGTGCCACTCCAACGTGAAGCTCCCAATCCACTCTACCTTCAACTCAAGGACACCCTGGAGACGCAGATACGCGCGGGGGTGTACCGGCGGCACGAGCGTTTGCCCTCTGAACGCGAGCTCTCTGAGAAATTCGGCGTCAGTCGCATGACGGCGCGCCATGCCTTGTTGGCTCTGGTCAACGATGGGGCAGTCTATACGCGCATCGGCAAGGGCACGTTCGTCGCAGGGCCCAAGATTGACCAGCAACTGCAATCTCTCAGCGGCTTCAGCCACGAGATACGGCTGCGCGGCAATCGGCCGTCCAGCCGCGTGCTGGAGGCGCGCATCAGCCACCCGACAGCGGATGCGGCAACGGCCCTCGGGCTGACGGGCGGCGATGACGTCATCATCCTGGCGCGCCTGCGCTTGGCGGATGGGATGCCGCTCGCGTTTGAGACCGCTTACCTGCCGGCTGCGCTGGTGCCCGGGCTGCTGGACCACGATTTCACCGTCGAGTCGCTCTACGACGTGCTGGAGCGCGATTACCGGCTGCAGCTCACCCATGCGGAACAACGCCTCGAGGCAGGGTTGGCCACGCCGCGCGAGCTGGAGCTGTTGCAGGTCGCGGCGCCTGCTGCCGTGCTGCGCATGCGCCGCCTGACGCTGGCTGCTGATCGCACGCCGGTCGAGTGGGTGGTTTCCACCTACCGCGGGGACCGTTACTCGTTTCGAACGACGCTCTCCGCACGCGTCACATCCCAAGAGGAGGTTGCCGGTGGCTAGTACTGCAGTACCCAGCGCCATACGGCCGGATGCGGGCCCCCCCGTTGCCAATAGCATTAGTCAGGTGCTTCGCCGCATCAGCAAGAACTATGTGCTGCGGCGCATCGTGGTCGCTGTTGCGAAGATCTGGTTCGTCACGACCCTGATCTTCTTCCTCATCCGCCTGATGCCCAATAATCCGGTGGATGTGTATGTGCAGGAGCTGGTGCAGCAATACGGCATGTCGGCGGACGAGGCGCGCAACCAGGCGGCCGCGCTGCTGGCGATCGACCTCGATGCGCCCGTGACGACTCAGTACCTGCAGTACATGGGCGAGTTGGTTCAGGGCAACCTCGGCACGTCGTTCCGCTCCAAGGGCACGTCGGTCAACACCATGATTGCCAAGTTCCTGCCGTGGACGCTGTTCAGCGTGGGTGTTTCCCTGCTCATCAGCTTTGCCCTCGGCATGCTGCTCGGCATGTTCTCCGCGTACCGGCGCGAATCGGTTGGCGACCACCTGATTACGACCCTGTCGTCCATTTTCAGTTCGATTCCCAACTACCTGGTCGGCATCCTGCTCGTGGTCTTTCTTGGCGTGCAGTGGAAGCTGGTGCCGATCACGGCCATGCGGGGGTCCATGTCGCCGGGGATGCAGCCCGGCTTCACCTTCGCCTTCATCAAAGATATCTTCTTCCATGCGGCGCTCCCCATCCTCACCTACGTGTTGACCACCATCGGCACCTGGACGCTCAACATGAAGAGCAGCACCGTCGCGACGCTGGGCGAGGACTATGTGACCGTCGCCAAGGCCCGCGGCCTGACGGAGCGGCGCATCATGACGGGTTATGTCGGGCGCAACGCCTCGCTGCCGCTCTTTACTCAGCTCGCGATCAGCATCGGCTTCATCGTCGGCGGGTCCGTGTTGATTGAGTCCCTGTTCGTGTATCAGGGGGTCGGCCAACTCCTGGTGAACAGCATCGTGCAGCGCGATTATCCGGTGATGCAGGGCATCTTCCTTATCATCACGCTGACCGTCATCCTGGCAAACTTCCTGGCTGAATTCCTGTACAGCCGGCTCGACCCGCGTATCCGCGCAGGAGGTGCGTAGCATGGCTTCATTCTGGCACAATCTCAGAACCACGCTCCGGCTGATCGCCCATAACAAAGTGGGCTTCCTGGGTTTCCTGGGAGTGCTGTTCTTTGTCCTGTTGTCATTCGTGGGACCCCTGCTTGTCCCGTTGGACAAGACCACCAAGGTGGACCAAATTTACGCCTCGCCCTCGGTGCAGCACCTGCTCGGCACGGACTTTGCGGGTCGCGACGTCTTGTCCCACATCATCCATGGGGGCAGGGATGTGTTGACCATCGCCTTTCTCGCGGGCGCACTCTCGACGCTCATCGCGATTATCCTCGGTTCGCTGAGCGCGCTGGCGGGAGGTTTTGTGGACAGCGCCATCATGGGGGTGGCGGACGTGGTGTTGACCATCCCGCAATTCCCCCTCCTGATCGTGCTGGCCGGCCTCTTCCACTTCAGCAGCGTGACGTTCCTGGCCGTGATTCTCGGGCTGCTCTCCTGGCCCAGCCTCACGCGTGCGATCCGGTCGCAGGTGCTCTCGCTGCGCGAGCGCGATTTCGTGGAGGCGGCGCGCGCGCTCGACCTGAGCGTGGGCCATATCATCACGCGCGAAATCATGCCCAACATGGCGAGCTACCTGGCCGTCAGCCTCATTTTCGCAATGACCTCCGCGGTGTACGCGCAGATCGGCCTGGTGTTCCTGGGATTGGTGCCCTTCTCCGGCTCCAACTGGGGCATCATGCTGCAACTCGCCTGGACCAAGGGCGCCATCTTCTACCCGAAGGCGCTGCCGTACATCCTCGGGCCGGTTGCGGCCATCGCGCTGTTCCAGCTGTCGCTTGTCTTCATGACGCGCTCGCTGGAGGAAATCTTCAACCCGCGCCTGCGCACGGGCGTGTGAGGAGGCAACACATGCAGGCACCTACTCCGGGCCGAGGCCACTCCTCACTCGCCAGAGGCGCAACTAAAACTGGGGCCTCGCGTGAACCTACGCTCAAGGTCGATGACCTGTGGGTGAGCTACAAGGCGCAGCGCGGGCTGGTGCAGGCCGTGCGCGGGGTCAGCTTCCAGGTCGGGCTGGGCGAAACCCTCGCGTTCATCGGCGAGAGCGGCTGCGGCAAGACAACGCTTGGCCTGGCCCTGATTCGTCTCCTGCCCAAGACCGCCGTCATCCCGCGCGGCAAGGCCATCTACAGCCGCAACGGGCTGGCAACCGACCTGCTGACGATGGACCAGGGCGCGCTGCGCGAGTTTCGCTGGAAGGAATGCGCGATGATCTTCCAGGGCGCACAGAATGCCTTCAACCCGGTCCTGCGTATCCGCGACCAGGTGCTCGATACGGCACGGGCTCATGGCGAACATGACAATAACCGGATTCGCGCCCGCGTGCTCGAGCTGTTCCGGCTCGTCTCGCTCGACCCGGAGCGCGTGCTGAATGCCTATCCGCACGAGTTGAGCGGCGGGATGCGCCAGCGTGTACTGCTGGCGCTCGGCCTGTTGCTCGACCCGCAGCTCATCATATTGGACGAGCCGACGACCGCGCTGGACATCCTGACCGTGCGCTCGGTCATCGAGGTGCTGCGTGACCTGCGCCGCCAGCTCGACTTCTCGCTGATCCTCATCTCGCACGACCTGTCGCTGGCCGCAGAGCTGGCCGACCGGGTCGGCACGATGTATGCGGGGATGCTGGTCGAGGTGGCCAACGTGATGGACACCTACTATCACCCCTACCACCCTTACACCATTGGCTTGATCCGGGCGGTGCCCACCTTGAGTGGGGAGCGCCGTGACCTGATTTCGATTCCCGGCTCGCCGCCGGACCTGATCAACCCGCCGAAGGGATGCGCGTTCAACCCGCGTTGCCCTTACGCCACGAACCAATGTCGCGAGGACCAGCCGCCACTGTTGACCGTGGGTGTGGATCACCAGGTGGCCTGCTGGAACTGGCAGACCGTGGTGGCCGACCAGGGCTCCCGGCTGATCATGGGCGCACGCGCGCAGTAGTAACCTATGACTCCCCCTCTCCTGTGCGAACCGCAGGTTCGCACAGGAGAGGGGGTTGGGGGGTGAGGTCAATGCCTGCAATGCTGGAAATGGTCAACCTGGAACGCTCCTTCAAGGTCGGGCGGTCGACCGTGCGCGCGGTGGACGGTGTCAACCTCAGCGTCAACGAGGGCGAGGTGGTCTGCGTGGTCGGTGAGAGCGGCTGCGGCAAGACGACGACGGGCAAGATGGCCGTCGGGCTGCTGCGGCCCACGGGCGGTGAGGTGCGCTTCCGCGGCAAGGACATCTGGCACATGTCGCCTGACGAGTTCCGCAAGTACCGCCAGGCCGTCCAGATTATCCATCAGGACCCGTATTCCTCGCTCAACCCGACGCAGACCGTCGGCGACATCCTGGCCGCACCGTTGATGCGCCACAGCATCGCGCACAACCGGCTGGAGGCCCGAACACAGGCTGCAGAGATTCTGCGCACTGTAGACCTGACGCCGCCGGAAGACCTGCTGGACAAGTACCCTCACCAGCTGAGCGGCGGCCAGCGCCAGCGCGTGTCCGTGGCGCGTGCGTTGACAGTGCATCCCAGCTTCATCATGGCGGACGAGGCAGTGTCCATGCTGGATGTGTCCATCCGCGTCAGCCTGTTGAAGATGCTGGGCCGTTTCCGTACTGAGATGGGCATGACCTACCTGTTCATCACGCACGACCTGGCCGTGGCACGCTTCTTCGCCTGGGACGGCCGGATCGCGGTGATGTACCTGGGCCGGGTGGTCGAGATCGGCCCCACCCCCCGGCTGATTGGCGAGCCGCAGCACCCGTACACGAAGGCGCTGCTGGCTGCCATCCCAGAGGCTGACCCGCAGGCCACGCGCAACAAGGAGCGCGTCGCGCTGCGCAGCATGGACGTGCCTAGCCTGAAGAACGTGCCGCCCGGGTGCTCGTTCCACCCGCGCTGCCCGCTCTTCGTGCCGGGCCTGTGCGATGTCGAAGTGCCGAAGCTGGCGACGATCGGCCATGCGACGGAGGTGGCGTGCCATGTCGTCGCGGCGGAATACGCGCGAGTTGAAGGTTCGAAGGTTGAAAGTTAAAGGTTACCTGTAACCTTCAACTTTAGAACTTTCGCCTGAGAGGGGTCTATGTCGCCTGAAATGGGCCAGGCCGCGACGCGGATCGGCGTGTTTCTGATCGTCACCGCAGGTTTGCTGCTGTTGATGGTCCCGCGCAACAGCGCAGAGTTCGTCGTGCTGGTCCTGACGGTTATCATCGGACTGCTCTTGTTGGGTCTCGTGGCGTTCCTTGCACGCATGGGGACGTCGCGTTGGTATCAGCCCAGGGGACCGTTGGACGGTCCACGGCCGCTGGACGGCCCCTTCTCGCGCCCCGAGGCCGATGGGCCGGAGGGCCAAGAATTGGACGAAAGGGGGTGATCGCGCGTACGATATGGAGGACGGGTCTGCCGGACGTGCGACGTACCGGCCCAAGCGATGTTTCGACCAGTTGCACATTTCAAGGAGGATATGATGTCTAAGGTCTATCGTGTGCTTGCACTCTTCGCCATCCTGGCGATGCTGGTTGCAGGCTGTGTTGCCCCGGCGACGGCGCCCGCGCCGGCGGCAGAGGAACCGGCTGCCGAAGCCCCTGCGGCTGAAGAGCCTGCGGCGGAAGAACCTGCCGCAGCGGAAGAACCCGCGGCCGAGGAACCTGCTGCCATGGCCGGCGGCGAGTTCCACGGTGCATACCCGTACCAGGTGCCACCGACGGGCCACCTGAACAGCTATGTCACCGCGGGCATTCCTAATGGATTGGGGCCTTACTTTGACATGTTGTTGTTGCCCGGCGCCCGCTACTACTGGGGCGACGGCAGCTACATGCCCCTGGCCGCGGAAAGCTGGGAGTTCCAGCCGCCTGACAAGTTCGTCGTCAAGGTGCGGCAGGGCATCAAGTGGTCTGACGGAACTGACTTCACCGCGAAGGACTGGGTGACGACCTGGAATGTGGGTCGCCTGTTCAAGTGGACAGTCTTCAACTATGTGGACACGGTTACCGCGGTCGACGACTACACCGTTGAGTTCCTGATGCACACACCCTCGACCGTGGTGGAGCGCTATGTGCTGAATGAGCGCATCCGCGACACCAGCACCTACGGCGCGCTGGCTGATGAAACGATGGCGCTGGTGGATGCCGGCACGACCGAGGGCGACGAGTGGACCGCGTTGGTGCAGAAGGCCACGGAATTCCGGCCTGAGACCCTGAACGTGAGCGGCCCGTTCACCCTGGATGTGCCGAACATCACCGAAGCACAGCTCTCGCTGCTCAAGAACCCCGATTCCTACCTTGCCGACACGGTTCTGTTCGATAAGATCGTGCTCTACAACGGCGAGACGCCGACGGTGACCCCGCTGGTGCTGGCTGGCGATGTGGACTACGCCACGCACGGCTTCCCGATGGCGACCGAGCAGCAGTATAAGGACCTGGGCCTGCGCATCACGCGTGCGCCCACGTACTCCGGCCCGGCAATCTTCTTCAACCATGACGTCGCACCTTTCGACAAGGTGGAGTTCCGCCAGGCCGTGGCCTTCGCCATCGACCGGCAGCAGAACGGCACCGTCTCGCTGGGCGAGTCGGGCAAGGCGATGACGTACATCACCGGCTTCAGCGATCTGTTGCTGCCGCTCTGGCTGACCGACGAGCAGACCGCCGAACTGACGGTGTACCAATACGATGCCGCGAAGGCGGAAGAACTGCTGACGAGTATCGGCTTCACCAAGGGCGCTGACGGCTTCTGGGCGGATGACACGGGCACGACGCTCGACTTCGAGCTCATTTTCCCGGCCGAATTCGCAGACTGGTCTGCGGCGGCCGAGAACCTGACCGAACAGCTCAACAACTTCGGCATCAAGACGACCGCCCGCGGCGTCAACTTCCAGCAGATTACCGCGGAAGTGAACCAAGGCAACTTCGAGATGGCGATCCAGGGCTGGGGCGCGGCCAACCCGCACCCGTACTTCGGCTACCAGACCGTCCTCTTCTCCCGCAACTACATCGCGGCGACCGAAGGCAAGGGCATCAACTTCCCCATGACGCAGACCATGGATGGCGCGGAAGTAGACCTCGAGGCGGCAGTCGTGGCATCCGCTGAAGGACTGGACCCGGAAGGCCAGAAGGCCAACGTCGCAACCATCGCAAAGGCCTTCAACGAACTGCTGCCGATCATCCCGCTGTGGGAGCGCTATGGCAACAGCCCGCTGTCCGATGCCCGGGTCACCGGCGCGCCGGATGACAGCGACCTGATCTGGAAGAACGCGCTGTACGGCGACAACCCGCTCGTGATGATGCTCCTCGACGGGACGATTCATCCGAAGTAAGGTATCCCGCTCGTAGTAGGCGCTTTAGCGCCCCGGCCAAGGGCACTGAAGTGCCCCACTACAAACCACGGGGTTCGTAGTAGGCGCTTTAGCGCCATCGTGTGGGCTGAAGCCCCTACTACGAACCACAATATTCGTAGCAGGCACGCCAGTGCCTGCTACGAACTTATCTCAGGAGTTATGCATATCATGTCCGATCTGCCGCTTCTTTTGCCCCGGCCGCGCGAGATGGCGCTGACCGGCGGGACCTTCTCTCTGCCGGAAAAGCAGTTGATCGTGCTCGAAAGCCCCGCCCCGCTGGCGCTGCTGCACGCGGCGCAGCGGCTGCAGGATGCGCTGCGCCACCTTAGCCTGCCGTGGGAGATCGTTGCCGGGAACGCCGTCCCCGGCGAACAGGCCGGCATCACGCTCAGCGTCGTGCCACAAGGGACGCGGCATCCGCAGGGCTACGAACTGACCGTGACGCCCGCGGGCGTGTACATCGTCGCCGGCGAGCCGGCCGGCGCCTTCTACGGCGTGCTGACCCTCATCCAACTCATCGACCGCGTAGGGCGCGAGCTGCCGCTGTGCCGTATCAGCGATTGGCCCGACTTCGCGGCCCGCGGAGTCATGCTCGATGTCACCCGCGACCGGGTGCCGAAGATGCAGGAACTCCTCGCGCTGGTGGATATGCTGGCAAGCTGGAAGGTCAACCAGGTCCAGCTCTACACTGAGCACACCTTCGCCTACCGCAGCCACCCCGAAGTGTGGGCGGCGGCATCGCCTTTCACCGGTGAAGAGATCCTCGCGCTCGACGCCTACTGCCGCGATCGGTTTATCGAACTCGTGCCGAACCAGAACTCGTTCGGCCATATGCACCGGTGGCTCAAGTTTGACCGTTATCAGTCGCTGGCCGAGACCCACGACTGGTTCGATACCGGCTGGGGCACGCTGAAGATGAAGGGTCCCTTCAGCATCACCCCCGTCGATCCGGGCAGCCTGAACCTGCTGCGCAGCATGTACGACGAGTTGCTGCCGCACTTCAGCAGTGCGCAGTTCAACGTGGGCTGCGATGAGACCATCGACCTGGGGCAGGGCCGCAGCAAGGATGCGTGCGCGAAGCAGGGTAAGGGTCGCGTCTATCTCGACTTCTTGATGCAGATCTACCGCGAGGTCAAGGCGCGCGGTCGGACGATGCAGTTCTGGGGCGACATTATCGTCAAGTACCCGGAGCTGGTGCCCGAGCTGCCGCGCGATGCGGTGGCGCTGGAGTGGGGCTACGAGGCCAATCATCCCTTCGACGCCAACAGCGCCATCTTTGCCGCCTCGGGCGTGCCCTTCTATGTCTGCCCCGGCACGTCCACCTGGAACACCCTCGTCGGCCGGACGGACAACACCGTCGGCAACCTGCGCAACGCTGCGGAGAACGGCCTGAAACACGGCGCGGTCGGCTTCCTCAACACGGACTGGGGCGACCGGGGCCACTGGCAGCAGCCGTGGGCCAGCTACCTGGGCTTCGCGTACGGCGCGGCGGTCTCCTGGGCCTACCAAGCCAACCGCGACATGGACATCAGCCAGGCCACGAGCGTGTACGCGTTCCGCGACCCAACGGGCAATGCAGGCCGCGTCGCGTATGACCTGGGCAACGTCTACAAGGCCGCGGGCGCGACCCCGCACAATTCATCTGTGCTCTTCTGGATTCTGCAGCTGGCGCCCGACGAGCTGAAGGGCAACGCGCGCATGGTCGACCTGCCCGCGGACGCGCTGGAGCGCGCGAGCGCAGCGATCGACGCGGCGATGGCCCCGCTGGCCGGCGCGCAGATTGGGCGGCCCGATGCCGACCTGCTGCGCCAAGAGATGGAGCACGCAGCCGCTCTGCTGCGCCATGCCGCGAAGCGCGGCCGGCTGGCGTTCGGGGACGGCTCCGACCCCGACGCCCTTAAGCGGGAGTTGGCGGAGGAAGCGAAGGCGCTGGTGGCCGAGCAGCGGACGCTGTGGCTGGCACGCAGCCGGCCGGGTGGGTTGGAGGACAGCCTTGCGCAGCTGGCCTTCGCCAGAGAAGTACTGTAGGGCCGGCGGCTCTTGGACAGCCTCCTCCTGCTGACCCTGATCATCGCGCTCGTCTTCGCGGCGGTCGGCATCAGTTCCCCGCTGATGACCCTCTACCTGGAGGCGCTCGGCGCGAGCTATGCGCAGATTGCCGTGATCCTGGCGACCGTTGCCGGGGTCAGCCTGTTCAGCAGCTACGGGTGGGGCCGCGCGTCCGATGCACTTGGACGGCGCAAGCCCCTCCTGGTGCTGGGGCTGGGCGGGCTGACCTTGACCTACATCTTGCTCAGCCAGGCGACCTCTGCTTCGACGGCCTGGGCCGTGCGCCTGGTGGAGGCCGCGTTCGTCGCGGCCTACAGCACGTCCAGCCTCGCCTTCGTCGGTGACCTGCTCGCGCAGCGCGACCGCCGCGGGCAGCGCATGGGCACGTACCGGGGCATCGGCTCGCTGGCCTTCGCGGGCGGCGCGCTGGTGGGCGGACGGCTGGCCGATGCGACGTCGCTGCGCATGGTGTTCATCGCGTGCGCGATTCTGTATGCACTGGCTGCAGGGGTGGCCCTGCTGCTGCGCGAGACGCGCGTGCCGCCCGTCGAGCGCGCGCCCGCGGCGATGGAGCCGGGTGCACGGCCGGCTCCCTTCCGGGGGCTGGCTGCGGGCCTGCCCATCTTCTTCATCGCGGGCGTCTTCCTGTGGACGATGGCCTGGAATGGGCAGGCCTCGATGTGGCCGAACTATATGTCCACGCTCGGCCACAGCAAGACCACCATCAGCACCCTCTGGGGCATCGCAGGCCTGGTGGAGGCGCCGGCCTTGCGGCTGACCGGCCAGCTCTCCGACGTGGTCGGGCGGTCTGCACTGCTGGCCGCAGGCGGCATCGGCGCGGCGGTCGTCATGCTGGGCTATGTCCTGTTGAGCCGCGTGTTGCCTGCGCTGGTGGGCGTGCAGGTCGTGCGCGGGGTCGTCTTCGCCGCGTACACGGGCAACGCGATGACCTACGCGGTCGAGTCCGCCGACGCGTCGACGCGCGGGCGGCACAGCGGCCTGTTCAACACGGTGACGGGCGCGGGCCAACTGGCCGGCCTGCTCCTGGGCGGCACACTGGCCCAGGCGGGCGGCTTCCCGTTCATGTTCGCGGTGTTCGGCGTCGCGGGGTTGTTGGCGGGGGTGTGCTTCCTGTTGCTGAGAAGGCGAACGGTCCTCACCCCCCGGCCCCCTCTCCTGAACACACCCTGAGGTGTTCAGGAGAGCGGGAGTTCTGCTTACCCCCTCTCCTGAGTTACCGCTCTGTCGGCAACTCAGGAGAGGGGGCAGGGGGTGAGGTCTTTCATTCATGTCCTTATCCACACTTCTCGAACCTATCTACGGTGACGGCGCGGCGGCACAGGCCCCGCGCTATGCCGCGGCGCTGGCCGGGTTCGCCCGGCTGTACGGCGCGGGCGACGTCGCCATCTATCGCGCGCCGGGCCGCGTCAACCTGATCGGCGAGCATACGGACTACAACCTCGGCTTCGTGCTGCCGGTCGCGCTGGACAAGGACGCGGTCATCCTGGCGCGGCCGCGGCCGGATGCGACTGTCCGGCTCGCGAACGTCGAGGACGGCTACGCAGCGGTCACGTTCGACATCTCCGCCGAGATTCCGCCCGATGCGACCGGTGCGTGGAGCAATTACGTGCGGGGCGCAGCACAGGCCCTCGTGCGGGCTGCGGGCCGTCCGCTGCAGGGGTTCGACGGGTTGGTGGTCAGCGCCGCGCCCTACGGCGTGCCGCGCGGGTCGGGGCTCAGCTCTTCCTCCGCGCTTACCGTCGCGGCGGCGGTGACCGTGGCCGACCTGAACGGGCTCCCGCACAGCGGAACTCAGTTTGCCCGACTTTGCGCAGATGCGGAATGGTACGTCGGCACGCGCGGGGGCATCATGGATCACTTCGCCTCGGTCCTGGGGCGCAAGGGCCACGCCATGTTCCTCGACTGCCGGCCCGCAGCCGATGGCGAGTATCGGACCGAGCATGTGCCGCTGCCGGAGGGTTACCGGCTGCTGGTCGTAGACAGCGGCGTCCACCACCGCAACGTCGGCGGCGGCTACAATCAGCGCGTCGCGGAGTGCCGTGCGGGTGTGGCCCTGTTGCGGCCGCGCTTCCCCGGCATCACGCATCTGCGTGACGTGCAGGAGCAGGCGTGGGACGACCTCGCGCCGGCCCTGCCGGAGGAGACGACGCTGGCAGCCTTGCGCGGGCAGGGCGTCGCACTGGGCGATCTGCCCGGCGTGCGCGAGGATGCGGTCTTGCGCGTGCGGGCGCGCTGCCGCCATGTCTGGGCCGAGAACCGCCGCGTGCTGGCCGCAATGGACGCGATGACCGCAGGGGATGTCGCGACGCTCGGCAGCCTGCTGAACGCGGCCCACGCCAGCGCGCGCGACGACTACGAGATCAGTTGCCCGGAGATCGAGGTGCTGGTCAACGCAGCGCGCGAGGTGGACGGCGTCGCAGGTGCACGGCTGACCGGTGCAGGCTGGGGCGGGTGCATGGTCGCACTGGTTGCAGCGGACGCAGTGCCGGTGCTCGAGGAGCATGTCGCAGCCCGCTACCGCGAGGCCACGGGCCGGTCGCCGGGGATCTTTGTCTGCCGCGCGGGACCGGGCGCGGGCTTCGTGGGCGACACCGGGGCCGTCGACGAATGAGGTCACCGCTGAGCGAGCTGACCAGCGAGAGATCGCTTGAGTCACGCTCTCGTATCTTCAATCTTCAATCTGTCATTCGTCACAAAGGACTTACACATCATGTCACAACCGGTAACTGCAGTACTGCTGGGCGCAGGCGGGCGCGGGTTCTACTCGTACGCGCCTTATGCGCTGGAACACCCGGACGAGCTGCGTTTCGTCGCGGTGGCTGAGCCGGACCCGCTGCGCCGGGCCCGCTTCGCGGAGGCGCACAACATCGCGCCGGAGAACCAGTTTACGACCTGGGAGGACCTGCTGGCAAAGGGGCAGATGGCCGATGTTCTGCTCAACTGCACGCAGGACCGGATGCACTATCCCTCGACGATGGCTGCGATCGGGGCGGGCTATCACATCCTGCTCGAAAAACCGATGGCCGAGCGGCTGGAGCACGTCGTCGATCTCGTGCAGGCCGCGGAGCGGGCCAACCGGCTGCTGCAGGTCTGCCACGTCCTGCGTTACACCAACATGTTCTCCACCCTCCACGATATCCTTGCCAGCGGGCGCATCGGCGAGATCATCACCGTCGAGCACCGCGAGAACGTTGCATTCTGGCACATGGCACACAGCTTCGTGCGCGGCCACTGGCGCAACGCCGGGCTGTCCAGCCCCATGATCCTCGCCAAGTGCTGCCACGACCTCGACATCCTGTACTGGAACATGGGCATGCCCGTCAGCAAGCTCCAGTCGTTCGGGTCGCTCATGCACTTCCGGTCGGAGAACCTGCCGCCGGGCGCGACCATGCGCTGCACGGACGGCTGCCCGGTCGAGTGCAAGTACGACGCGCGGCGGCTGTACATGCGGCCCGAGATCACCGGCTGGCCGGTCACCGCGGTCACCGAGGACCTCAGCCCCGAGGGGCGCTGGCGCGCGCTGCAGGCCGGGCCGTACGGCCGCTGTGTCTGGCGCTGTGACAACGATGTAGTGGACACGCAGACCGTCAACATGGAGTTCCCCAGCGGCGCGACCATGACGCTGTTCATGCATGGGCATTCGTACGAGGAACAGCGCACCATGCGCTACGACGGCACGCGCGCCACGCTGCGCGGCAAGTTCGACCACGCGGGCGGGGTCATCGAGATCCACGACCACCTGACCCAGCGGTGCGAGGTCGTCGACCTGGCATCCGGACCGAGCGGCCACGGCGGCGGTGACTTCGGCCTGATGCGCGGCTTTGTGCGAGCGGTGCGCGGGGAGGACCGGCCGCTCACCGGCGGCCGTGAGTCGCTCGAAAGCCACCTGATGGCCTTTGCCGCCGAGGAATCGCGGCGCAACGGGTCGGTCATCGACATGGCCGAGTATCGGGCGCAGGCCGAGCAAGTGTAGGGGGCGATATGTTACGAGTCGGTTTGATCGGCGCGGGCCTCATCGGCCAGGTCCACGCGCGCGCCTACGGCAACCTGCGTAACGCGCAGCTTGTCGCAGTGGCCGATATCCGGCCGGAGAAGGCTGCGGAGGTGGGCGAGCGGTACGGCAGCCGGCAGTTTGCGACGCTGGATGACCTGCTGGCCGCGGTGGATGTCGATGTCATTGACATCTGTCTGCCCACGCCGCTCCACGCGAACCACACGATCCGCGCGCTCGAAGCGGGCAAGCACGTTATGTGCGAGAAGCCCATCACGCGCACGCTGGAAGAGGCGCGGCAGGTGGCTGCAGCAGTGGAGCGGGCGGCGGGCAAGTTCACCGTCGGTCACGTCGTGCGATTCTTCCCCGACTATGCCCGCGCCCATGACCTGATTGCCGCGGGCGAGGTGGGCGCGCCGCGCGTCGTCCATACGGTGCGGGTGGGCGCGTTCCCGCCGTGGAGCTGTCAGAATTGGATGGGCGACCTGGATCAGTCGGGCGGCGTTATCCTGGACCTGGCCTGCCACGAGCTCGACTGGCTGTGCTGGACCTGCGGAGAGGTGACGCGCGTGTTTGCCCGCGGGCTGGCCTACAGTCATCTGGCCGAGGGCGACAGCCGTGACCACAGCCTCATCGTGCTGCGATTTGCCAGCGGCGCGATGGCGCATGTCGAGGTTTCCTGGGCCGTGCCGCCGCGCGGCCCCTTCGTGACGAAGGTCGAGGTCGCCGGCTCGCGCGGCCTGATGTCCTTCGACAACCAGAGCAGCATGTCCATCCGCGGGTACTGGAACGTCGAAGGCACATCCACTGCCGCGCCGGAGAGCCCCCTGGCTGTCGGACCTCACCAGGCCGAGATTGCCCACTTCCTCGACTGTATCGAGGCGGGCCGCGCGCCGCTGGTCGGGATCGAAGATGCCATTCGGGCACTCGAAGTGTCGCTGGCCGCGCTCGAATCCGTGCGGACCGGCCAACCTGTGACCGTAGGAGGTGCGCAATGACCTCGCAATCTGCCAGGCCCTTCCGGTTCGGCATCATCAGCTTTGCGCACATGCACGCGACGAGTTATGCGCGTTGCATCCAGGCCAACCCGGACACCGAGTTGGTCGCAGTTGCGGACCCCGACGCCGAGCGCGGCCAGACGTGGGCCGGGCGATTCGGCGTGCCGTTGTTCACGGACCATCGTGAGCTGATCGCGCGAACGGACATCGATGCGGTCATCGTCACCACGGCCAACGTCGAGCACGCGGCCATGACCCTCGACGCCGTGGCCGCGGGCAAGCATGTGCTGTGCGAGAAGCCGCTGGCGACGACCGTCGCGGACGCCCGCGCGATGATCGAGGCGTGTGCCCGCGCAGGCGTTTTCCTGGGCACGGCCTTCCCCTGCCGCTATCTGCCCGCAGTCGCGCGGGTCAAGGAGCAGGTGGACGCGGGCAGGCTCGGCAGGATCCTTGCCATCGCGGGCGCCAACCGCGGATGGATGCCCGGCGGCTGGTTCGTGGACCGGGCACAGGCGGGCGGCGGCGCGGTGATGGATCACACCGTTCACGTCGCGGACCTCATCCGCTGGTTCACCGGTGCAGAGTTTGCGGAGGTGTATGCGGAGGCGGGCACGCTGTTCCATGACCTCGACATCGACGATGCGGGGCTTCTCTCATTCAGCATGACCGACGAAACCATCTGCACGCTCGACGCCTCCTGGTCGCGGCTGCCGCACTATCGCGGCTGGGGCGACGTGAGCATGAACGTTCTGGGCGAGGACGGCTATGTCAGCATCGACTCGCTCAGCCAGGCACTCATGCTCTCCAATGAGGCGCGCGGCGCGGCGTGGATCGGCTGGGGCAGCGACATGGACTATCTGCTCATCGAGGACTTTGCGCGGCGCGTCAGCCGCGGCGAGCCGCCGGCCATCACCGGCGAGGACGGCCTGGCCGCGACGGAGCTGGCGCTGGCCGCATACCGGTCGGTCGAGACGGGTAGGCCCGTCAAGCTGCCGCTCGCCTAGGTTCGTAGTGGGCGCTTCAGCGCCTTCGCAAGTGCAGGGGGCTGAAGCCCCTACTACAAACG
>CAZTMA010000079.1:0-3737 GCA_964614645.1 uncultured Anaerolineales bacterium | reverse complement strand
GTGGGCGCTTCAGCGCCTTCGCAAGTGCAGGGGGCTGAAGCCCCTACTACAAACGCTCTGGTTCGTAGTGGGCGCTTCAGCGCCTTCGCAAGTGCAGGGGGCTGAAGCCCCTACTACAAACGATATGGTTCGTAGTGGGCGCTTCAGCGCCTTCGCAAGTGCAGGGCGCTGAAGCCCCTACTACAAACGCTTTGGTTCGTAGTGGGCGCTGCAGCGCCTTCGCAAGTGCAGGGCGCTGAAGCCCCTACTACAAACGCTCTGGTTCGTAGTGGGCGCTTCAGCGCCCTGCGTACGCAATGGCACTAAAGTGCCTGCTACAAACGACAAAGTGGAGACCAACCTATGCAATGGGAAGCCCTGACCTCACCGGAGCTGGGAACCGCCGCGCGTGAGACCGGCGTCTGCCTGCTCAGCCTCGGCGTGCTCGAACGGCACAGCGAGCACCTGCCGCTCGGCACCGACTACCTGACGGCCCACGGCCTGGCCTGCCGCGCAGCAGAGTTGGAGCCTGCGGTCGTCTTTCCGCCTTTCTACTTCGGCCAGATCTACGAGGCGCGCTGCTTCCCCGGCACGGTGGCGCTCAAGCCGGCGCTGCTGCTGGAGCTACTGGAAAGCGTGCTCGACGAGATCGGCCGCAACGGGTTCCGGAAGATCATCCTGGTCAACGGGCACGGCGGCAACACGCACCTCCTCAGCTTCCTCAACCAGTCCAGCCTGTGGGCCGAGAAGCCGTACGCGGTCTACATGCCCACGGTCAACCTGTACGAGGCGGACTGGCATGCGTGGGAGGCCATGCGCGCGACCGACTACGGCGGCCATGCGGACGAGATGGAAACGAGCATGATGCTGGCGCTGCACGGCGAGCTGGTTCACATGGACCGCGTGCCGGAGGAGCCTGCGACCGGGCTGCCCCACATGGCGCACCTGCCGCCGACGCACACGGGCATCTGGTGGTATGCCCGCTACCCCGAACATTATGCCGGGGATGCACGCACCGCAACCGCAGAGAAGGGCGAGTTCCTGGTCGGGCGGATGGTGGCCTTCCTGGCGGACTACATCCGGGCCGTCAAGGCAGACGAAGCCGTGACGAACCTGCTGGCGGAGTTCTTCGCGCGCGAGCGGGGTTTGCGGAATGAGTAAGGAGACACGCCCTATGCGCATCCTCATCGGAGCCATCGGCCACGAATCGAATACGTTCACCCCGTTCCTGACGCAGCGGGAGGACTTCTACATCCTCAGGGGGGAGGAATTGCTGACCGCGCCCCTGCGCCACAACTCGCTCGCGGGCATCATCGACACGCTGCGCGGTCGCGGGCTGGAGCTGGTCCCGACCATTATGGCGGGCGCGATGCCCGGCGGCGTGGTCGCGTCCCCGGCCTACGAGGAGTTCAAGGCCGCGGTGCTGAACGCCGCGCACGACATCGACGGCATCTGTCTGTACCTGCACGGCGCGATGCGCGCGGAGGGCGTGGACTACGCGGAGGACACGCTCCTGCGTGAGCTGCGCGCGCAGGTCGGGCCGGAGATGCCCATCTCAATCGCGCTCGACATGCACGCCAACATCATGCCCGACATGGCATGCAACGTCGATGCGATGGTGGCCTATCACACCGCGCCCCACGACGACGCGTACGAAACCGGCGTCGCCGCGGCCGAGATGCTGTGCGTCCGGCTGTTCGAGTGCGTGCGCACCTGCGTTGGGTTCGCCAAGTGCCCCTTCCTTCTGCCGGGCGAGATGGCGCAGACCGCGCTCGAGCCGATGGCCGCCATGATGCGGCTGGTCGCGGAGATCGAGCAGCGGCCCGGCGTGCTGTCAGCCTCGCTCGCGAACGGCCACTGCTGGGCGGACGTGCCTGACGTCGGCGTCGCGGCCGTCGTGGTCACGCGGGACGATCCTGCACTCGCACAGGCCCTGGCCGATGAACTCGCCCTGACCTTCTGGGAGCGCCGCGCCGACTTCGGCGTCAGCGCGGAAGCGTACGGCGTGGATGACGCCGTCGCGGTCGCGCTGGCCGCGCCGGAGTCCACCGTCTTTCTCTCGGACTCAGGAGACAACCCCGGCGCGGGCGGCACGACCGATGTTCCGCTGCTGCTCGGCAAGCTCATCGAGGCGGGCGCTTCCAGCGCGGTCATTGCAGGCATCTGGGATGTGGAGGCGGTGCAGGCGTGCATGGCCGCGGGCGTCGGCCGGCAGGTCACGCTCACCGTCGGCGGCAAGCTCGACACGCGGCACGGCACACCCCTCACCGTGACGGGGGAGGTGCGGCTGCTGACGGATGGACACAGGTATCACGGCGGCGTGCGCCAGCATCCCGGCCGCGCGCGACTCGGCCCCATCGCAGTCCTGAACATCGCGGGCATCGACGTGATCCTGTCGTCGACGCGACTCAGCTTCGAGGACCCGGTGCAGTTGCGCAGCCTGGGCCTCGAGCCGCTGGACTACCGGCTGGTCGTCCTCAAGCGCGGCTACCTGACCACGCCGTTTGCGGTTATCGCGCCGCGCTCGATCCTGGCGTTCACGCCCGGCGCGACCAACTGCGATGTGACGCAGATGACGTTCGAGCGGCTCGCACGGCCCTGGTACCCGCTGGACCGCGACATGACCTGGCAGCCGGGGTGACGACTCAAATATCGACATAAGGTATACACGATGGATTATCTGGACTTTAACTTGGCCTCGGCTGAACACATCGCAACGGCAACCGCGCTGTGGAACGCAGCGTGCGGCCCCGAATTGAGCATCGCCGAGGCAACCATGCACTACAACACGCGGCCGAACACGGGCGGCATCCAGGCCGGTTGGTTCGCCAGCGTCGCCGGTCGCACGGCGGGATTCGTGCTGGCGAGTGCGTTGCCGGGCGAGCCGTCCGTCATGTCGCCCGACGCAGGCTGGATCGATGCCCTGGCCGTGACGCCGGAGATGCAGCGGACCTTCGTGGGCTGCGGGCTGTTGCGCCGGGCGGAGGCATGGCTCCGCGCACAGGGCTGCCGGCATGCAATGCCCGGCGGGAGCATTCGCACGTTTGCCGCGGGTGTGCCGGTCGAACTGGGGACGGAACCGTTCTTCGCCCGTTGCGGCTATGTGCCGAGGCCGCATGGCGGCCGCTCGTGGGACATGGCCGCGGATGTGAGCACGTACGTTTCGCGCTACGCGGGGCGCACCCTATCCGGCGAGCCGTGGGCTGCGCCCGCGCGGCCGGGCGACGAGGATGCGCTGCTCACCTATCTGCGCCGCGAGTTCCCCGGCCGCTGGCGGTACGAGGCCGAGGAGTTTCTGGCGAACGGCGGGGCCATTACCGATTTCGTGCTGCTCTGGACGCCCGGCGGCGTCGAAGGTTCCTGCCACCTCACCTTCGAAGACTCCATCCGCCCGATGGACCGCTTCTTCCCCGCGCGCCTGCGGCGGCCGTGGGGTCAGCTCGGCTCCATCGGCATCAGCGAGCAGCACCGCGGCAAGGGCTGGGGCGGGCTGCTGCTCGACACCGGCCTGTGCTACCTGCGCGACCGCGGCGTCGCCGGCTGCGTGATCGACTGGACCGGCCTGCTCGACTTCTACGGCAAGTTCGGCTTCCAGCCGTATCGCGAGTATGCGATGCTGGTCAAGACGCTGGCGGATGAGTGACGAAATACACTCCCCCTCTCCTGAAGACGTGCGAGCCGCAGGCTCGCACGTCTTCAGGAGAGGGGGCAGGGGGGTGAGGCCGCATGCCACACGATTTCTCCTCTGTCGACTCGGT
>CAZTMA010000078.1:0-24282 GCA_964614645.1 uncultured Anaerolineales bacterium | reverse complement strand
TACATTGACGCTGTGCCATGTCCGTGGTATCATCGTGTCACTCGAGGATGAACGTTGGTGCGTTCACGGCTGATTATCTCTCCATGATCGGAGCATTGTTATGAAAAAACGGTTCATGCTGCCGCTGATCGTTTTGCTCGTCCTGTTGACCCTGACGGCCTGTGAGCGGGACCGCCCCGTCGAGACGCCACAGGCGACGCCTGCCGCTGCGCAGGGGACGGTGGTCGCCACCTTCACGCCGCCCAGCGCAGAGACGCGCGTGAGCGTGCCTGCGGCAGAGGCCACCCAGAGCGGGCAGGCCACAACCGCGCCCGCGGCGGCCGCCACGCCGACTGCGCCCGCGGCCCAGGCTGTCACAGCCGGCGCACCCGCAGGGTCCTTTGATTACACCGTCGCGGCCGGAGACACCCTGGCCTCGATCGCGGCTAAGTTCGACGTCACCCAGGATGACATCGTCAAGCTGAACTCGCTGGCCGACCCGAACAAGCTCGTCCTCGGCCAGGTGCTCAAGATACCGGGCGTCGCGCCGGCCGGCGGTGCCGCCGCAGCCAGCGGCAGCACATCCACCAGCGCGTCCGGCAGCCCGACCGTTTACGTAGTGCAGAGCGGCGACACACTGGGCAACATTGCCCGCCGGTTCAATACGACCGTCGCGGAGCTGATGCGCCTCAACAGCATCACCAATCCCGACCGCATCAGCGTCGGCCAGAAGCTGACAGTGCCGGCCGCGGGCGCCACGACTGGCTCGACGACCACGACAACCGACGCGAGCGGCACACGCACCTACGTCATCCAGAGCGGCGACACCCTGCTGTCGGTGGCCCGGCGCTTCGGCGTGACGCTGAAGGACCTGCAGGCCAAGAACAACATCACCAACCCGGACCGCATCTACCCCGGGCAGGTCATCAAGATCCCGTAACGGGACGTTAGCCTCACCGCATCAGACGCCAGGTGCTTGCCGGAACAACCGGCAGGCGCCTGGCGTTTTTGCATTTCCGGGCCAAGCTGTAGTCTCGGCCCTTGTGGCCGCCCGGCTCGCTATGCTACGGTTACATTTGGAACTGCTGATGCTCGCCCTCTTTTTCCCCTCAACGCCACTCCCAGCCGGCAGCCTCCAGCGCCAGCAAGGCGGCAAAGCGCCCCCCGCGGCGCACCAGCTCGGCGGGCGGGCCGTCTTCGACGATGCGGCCGGCGTGGAACACCACGACCCGGTCGGCCTCGGCCGCAGTGGTGAGGCGATGCGCCACGGTCACCACGGCGCGATTTCCCTCGGCAATGAAGGACCGCAGCGCCGCCCGGAACGCGCGCTCGCTGGCGCCATCAATGGCAGCGGTGGCCTCGTCGAGCAGCAGGACCTGGGGATCCCACACCAGAGCGCGCGTCAGCGAAAGCAGTTGGCGCTGGCCGCCCGAAAGCTGCGCGCCCTCCCCGCGGCCGCCGCTGCTGATCACCGTGTCATAGCCCTGCGGCAGCGCGGCAATGAACCCGGCCGCGCCGGTGATGTCAGCCGCGCGGCGCAGGTTGTCCTCCGCCACGCGGCCGTCGCCCAAGGCCAGGTTATCGCGCACGGTGCCCTGGAAGAGCTGCACGATCTGCGGCACCGCGCCGATGGCGCGCCGGCGCGCATCATCGGTGAGACTGCGGGGATCGCGGCCGAGCACGGTGACCGCGCCCTGCCACGGCGCATACAGTCCCGCCAGCAGGTGCATGGCGCTGCTCTTGCCGGCGCCGGTGCGGCCGACGATGGCGACATGTTCGCCCGGCGCCACGCGCAACGATACCCCGTGCAATACCGGAGCATCCTCCAGATAGCCGAAGACGACCTCGTGCAGTTCCGCCAAGGGCCCGCCGGCCCCGGGCGCTCCGGCCCCGGGCACGCCGGCCCCGGGCGCTCCGGCCGCGAGGCGCGGCGTGGTCCGCCCCAGGTCCGGCCCTGCAGGCTGCGGCTCAGGCGGCAGCGCCAGCACCTGGAAGATGCGTTCCAGGCCGGCCAGGGCGCGCTGCACCGTCTGCCATTCGTCGCCCAACGCCACGATCGGCTGGAAGAAGCGCTGGAAGAGCAGGACGAACGCCGTGAGCGTGCCGGGCGAGATCCGGAAGGAGACGAAGACCCCGCTGGCCCCGGCCCACAGCAGGATGCCCACCGCGACCGCCGCCAGCGTGTTGGTCAGCGGCGGGTAGAGCGAGACGTAGGCCGTGGACCGGTTGTGCGCCGCCAGCGCCCGCGCGACCGCCAGGCGGAAGCGGGCCACAAACGCCGCGGCCCGGCTGAAGGCGCGCACCACTTCGACGCCGCCGAAGACTTCTTGCAGGTGCGCGTTGAGCACGCCGACCGCGCGGCGGTTATCCCGCTCGGCCGCGCGCGCCCGCGCCTGGAACGCCCGCGTCAGCACGACCAGCGGCGGCGCCACCAGGAGCGAGACCAGGGCCAGCGGCAGGCTGACCGCCACCATGGCGATGCCCGTCGTGACCAGCCGCACCAGGTCGCCCAGCACCCGCGCCACGCCCGTGGAAAAGAGGGTGTCCACCGTCTCGACGTCGGCGGTGCAGCGGCTGATCGTATCGCCCAACGGGGTGTGGTCGTAATAGCTCAGCGGCAGCGCCTGCAGATGGGCAAATAGCCGCACGCGCAGGCGGTGCAGCGCGGCCTGCGACGCGCCGGCCGTGACATAGTTGGTCACGAAGTTCACACCTTGCACGGCGACGGTGGCGCCCAGAAACAGCAGCGCCAGCGGCAGAATGCCGTCGCTCCGGCCCACCGTCAGGTGGTTATCGATCAGCTGCTGCGTGATCAGCGGCGGGACTACTTCCAACGCGGCGGCCAGCAACACGCTGCCGGCGATGATCGCCAACCGGCCGCGCCACGGCCAGATGAGCGCCGCCACCTGCCGCCACGGTACCGCGGCCGGTTGGCCGGTCCCGGTCGACGGTAGTACGCCGCTCATACCAGCCTCCCTGCCGCCGGAGCGGCTTCGGCGGCCAGCACCGTGCGCTGCGCCCGGAAGATGGCGGCATACAGACCGTCCGCTTGCATCAGCTCCGTATGCGTGCCCTGTTCGCGGATGCGCCCGCGCTCCAACACGATCACCCGGTCCGCCAATGGAAACGCGGCCAGCCGGTGGGAGCACAGGAGGATGGTAGCCCGGCGCTCAGGCGCCGCGGCGGGGCCGTAGGCCTGGCGCAGGGCGGCCACGATGTGCGCTTCGGTCTCGACATCCACGGCGGAGAACGGATCGTCGAGCACCAACAGGCCCGGCCGGTTGGGCGTGCCTGCCGCCAGGCTGCGCGCCAACCCGATCCGCTGGCGCTGGCCACCGGAGAGCCGGATGCCCCCCTCGCCGATCTGCGTGTCGAGGCCGGCCGGCATGCCGCGCACATCTTCGTCCAGCGCGGCGACCGCCAGCGCCTCGGCCGCGACCGCGCCTCTGCCGCGTGCCTGCACCACAGCCGGCTCGTCCGCGGGCGCCATCAGGATATTGCCGGCTACCGTATCTGAGAACAGGTAGGGCTCCTGGGGCAGGTAGCCAATGCGCGCGGCGCGTGTGGTTTCGTCCATGGTCTCAGCCGGTGCGCCGTCGATCAGCGCCCGTCCCGCGTCGAGCGGGTGCAGTCCGAGCAGCACCCGCGCCAGGGCGCTCTTGCCCGACCCCACCGGCCCGGTGACCGCCACTAAGCTGCCGGCCGGGATATCCAGGGAGACATCCTCGAGCGCGAGCGCCGCGGCGCCGGGGTAGGTGAAGCGCACCCGGTCGAGCGCGACAGCCAGCGGCCGCGGCGGCACGCGCGGCAGCGGGTCGGGGCGGCGCTCGCTGCCTGCCACGTGGAAGGGCCGGAACGAGGCCAGGCGGGTCGTGGCCGCGGCCGCGGGCCGCGCCGGCGCCAGCAGCGGCTTGAGGCGGCCGTACGCGACCCCGCCGCTCTGGATCGAGTTGAGCATCTGCGGCAGGCGGAAGCTGCGCTGGGTAAAGCGCAGGTAAAGCTGCAGGTAGCCCACGAACGCGCCCACGGTCATGACGCCCGCGGCGGTCTGCTGGCCGCCCAGCCACACCACCAGCACCACGCCGCAGGTCATCACCGCCATGTAGACCGGGGTCAGCCCGCCGCGCAGGAGCGCGACGCGGAGGTTGGCGGCGGCGAGACGTTGCGATCGCTGCTCGACGCGCGTCACTGCGGTCGCGGCCCGGCCGAACAGCCGCAGCACCCGGATGCCGGCCAACTGCTCTTGCAGCAGCGCCGTGAGCGCCGCGTTAGCCTGGCGGGCCGTTGTGGTGCGTGACCGCACCCAGCGGCCGGTCGCCTCCCCCAGCCACATGCCGAAGGGCACCGGCAGCAGCGCGATCAGCGACAGGCCGGGGTTATAGATCAGCATGGCCGTCACCATCGACACCGAGAAAAGCAGGGTGTCCCAGGTCTCGTTGATGAACTCGCGCAGCCCCAGGCCCAGCACCTCCACGTCACCGATGATGCGCGCCATCAGGTCACCGATCGGCGTCGTGTGCAGGGTCGCCATGGGCCAGGCCAACACGCCGGCCATCGCATCGACGCGCAGGTTCGCCATCATGCGGCCGATGCCGGTGAAGATCCACCAGCGCTTGAGCACGCGCGGACCTTCGGTGGCCAGCGTGCCGCCCACGAAGGCCAGAGCGGCCCAGGTCACCGCGGCCGCGGTCGCCTGGCCGCGCTCGAACGCCAGCGCGGTATCGATGGCCCGGCCGAGCAGGATCGCCGGCAGCACGATAGCGGTGTTCATCAGGATGCCGCACACGGAACCGAGCACCAGTTGCCCCGCCACCTGGCGGAAGTAGGGTTGCAGCTCCCACAGGTAGTGCTGTTTCGTCAACGGACGACTCCTTCCGCCTGATGCGGGTCGAGGCCGACCTCGTCCACCAGTTCGCGCACCTTGCCCATCGCCTCGGCCAGCGCCGCGCGGCCCGCCGGCGTGGCGCGGTAGTACTTGCGCTGCTTGCCGCCGACCACTTGCGTCTCCTGCGCCAGATAGCCGGCCGCGGCCAGTTTGTGCAGGATCGGGTAGAGGGTGCCCGGGCTGATCTCGTAGCCGTGGCGCGCCAGCTCGCGGATCATATCCAGCCCGAAGATCGGCCCTTCAGCCGCGTGGTGCAGGATATGCAGCCGGATGAAACCCAGGAAGAGATCACGGATCATCTTATCACCTATCGTTATCGGGTGCCGATATTATGTGCGCGTCATTCCACAATGCCAAATCAGGGCGCGCAGGATCAGCAAGCCTGGGGTATGGCGCGCATATCTGAGCCAACTGCCGTCCGCGCGGTCTATCCGTCATTAATGACAGATAGACCGGCCGCTCGCGACACCGTCGTATCTGGCATTAATGCCAGATAGCGAGTTCTGTTGCCTATCTGGAAGATCTTCCAGATAGCCCGCGCAGGGTGGGGCAGGTTGTGTGGGTCGAGGCAGTGGCCTGGCGGCCGCGCGGCCTATCTGTAAATATTTACAGATAGCCCCGCGTTCTGTTGTCGTAGCAGTCAGCGCAACCCTCTATCTGGGAGTTCTCCCAGATAGACTGCCGGCCGCGCCGTCGTATCTGTCATTATGAACTTTTACAATTTCATAGCACGGCACAGCGTGGTGTACGGCCCATCTTTGAGGGTTTCCTTCGCCCTTGCCGCCCATACGACGCCACCGTCCCATGATGCACGCATGATGTGTCGTGCGGCCGCGAGGGCCGCGGCACATTGCAATTCCCCTTGCCCTGTGCTAATATCCACACAAAGCAGCAGCCCGCGCGCCGCGCGGGGCCAGAGCAAGGGGCGCTCTGACAGCAACAGCCTGGCACTTAATCAGGCTACGCCTGGCACGCCGCCCCGTTCACACCGAGGGCGGCTCTTCTGGTCCCTCAAACCCGGAAAACATAAGCCTATGCCAAGCGGTCCCACGCAACCTGATACGCGCCTGCGCCGATCCGCGCCAGATGCTGCCGCAAAACCGGCAGCTCGCGGCGGCGATCTCTTCATCGTCGACAACAGCGACACCGACTGGAAGGTGCGCTCGTATCTCGCTGACTGGTGCGAGCTGTCCTCGGCCATCGACATTGCGACCGGCTATTTCGAGATCGGCGCGCTGCTCGGCCTGGCAGAGAAATGGCAGGCGGTCGATCGCATCCGCATCCTGATGGGCGATGAGGTCTCGTACCGCACGAAACGGGCCTTCGCGCAGGGGCTGCTCCGCATCAACGACCAGTTGGATCAGAGCCTGGAGACGGAAAAGGCGCACAATGACTTCCTGGAGGGCGTTCCGGCCATCGTCGAGGCCATCCGGTCGGGGAAGATCCAGTGCCGCGTCTACCGGCGGGACAAGTTCCACGCCAAGGCCTATATCACCCACGGCCGGCTGGCAGTCCTGGGCTCGTTCGCGCTCGTCGGGTCGTCCAACTTCACCTATCCGGGGCTGGTGGACAACGTCGAGCTTAACGTGCAGATCCAGGGACCGGAGGTCGGGCTGCTGCAGGACTGGTACGAGCGCTACTGGGAGGAAGCCGAAGATATCACTCCCGAGATCCTGCGCACGTTCGAGCGTCATACGGAGCCGCGGACGCCGTTCCAGATCTGGTTCAAGGCGCTGGACGAGTTCTTCCGAAGCCGTGAGCTGGAGCCGGATGCCTGGGACAATCAGGCCTCCCGGGTCTTTCCCAAGCTCGATAAGTACCAGCAGGACGGCTACCGGAACATGCTCACCATCGCAGACCAGTACGCTGGGGCCTTCATGTGCGACGGCGTCGGGTTGGGCAAGACCTATATCGGGCTGATGCTCATCGAGCGGCTGGTCTTCAAGGAGAAGAAGCAGGTTGTCCTGTTCGCACCCAAGGCTGCGCGCGAGGATGTCTGGGAGCCGGCATTGCGCGAGCACCTGCCGCAGGTCTTCAGCGGGTTCGTCAACCTGAAGATCTACAACCACACCGACCTGCAGCGGCAGGGCCACTGGCCGGAGGAACTGGCGCTGACGCTGGCGGAAGCGGACGCGGTCATCATCGACGAGGCGCACCACTTCCGCAACCCCGGCATCCAGGGGCTGGGCGACCGCGCACCCTCGCGCTATCGCAAGCTGCAGCAGTATCTGCACGCCAACGGCCGCCCCAAGAAGATGTACTTCCTGACCGCGACGCCGATCAACAACTCCGTCCACGATTTCCGGCACATCGTAGAACTGGTGACGGGGAGCGACGACCGGTATTTCGCCCGCACCCTGGGCATCCACCACCTGCCGCGCCACTTCATCGACCTCGAAAAGCGCATCCTGAAGCGCGTGCCGAAGACCGACCAGCTCACCCTCCTGGACACCGACGAATTGATGGAGGCGGAACGCGAGCTGCGCGCGGACAAAGTGTTCGACGCGCTGGTTGTGCAGCGGAGCCGCACATACGTCAAGGAGAGCCAACGGCTCTTCGACAACGGCCGCAGCGCCATCTTCCCCGAGCGGGAGCTGCCCAAGGTCATCCCGTACAACCTGCGGGCGACCTATGACGACTTGCTGGAGAGCGTCAAGACGGCATTCGCCAAGGAACGGCCCCTGTTCGAGCTGTCCATCTATTACCCCCTGGGCCACCTGAAGGTGGGCCAGGACAGCCCGGTCGCCCGGACCTTCGATGAGGGCCGGCAGAAGCAGGTCGTCACCCTCATCCGCACGCTCTTCCTGAAGCGGTTCGAGAGCTCGGCGCGCGCGTTCGAGGGATCGTGCTGGCGCCTCCTGAAGAAGCTGCTGGCCTGGGCGACTGTCAATGCACAGACGGACCACGATAGGGCCAGGCTGGAGCGCTGGCGCCTCAAGAACGCGCGGCTGCTGGATTACGCATACGACCACCAGCTCGAGTTTTGGCCGGAAGAACCGGACGAAGACGAGGTCGAGGACTTCCTGGATGAGGATGTGCTGGCCGCAGTGGATCGGCTCGACCCCGAGTTGTTCGATGTCGATGCGATCATGGACAACACGCTCGACGACCTCGAGCAGTTGGCCGAGTTCCTGCGCCTCGCGGGGAAGGTCAAGCCGGAACGCGATGATAAGCTCAGGGCGCTGGTCAAGCTGCTCAAGACCGACCCGGTGCTGAAGACACAGAAGGTGCTCATCTTCACCGAGTTCGCGGATACGGCCCGCTATCTCGACAGGCAGTTGCGCGAGGCAGGCATGGAGGGCGTGCAGCGCATCGACGGCGGCAGCAAGCAGGCCCAGCGCTCCGACGCGATCCGGCGCTTCGCACCCTACTACAACGGCCGCAGCTCCGCGCAGCTCGCGGCCGAAGGCAAGGACGAAATCCGGATCCTGATATCGACGGATGTCCTCTCGGAAGGTTTGAACCTGCAGGATGCGACGCGGCTGATCAACTACGACCTCCACTGGAACCCGGTCCGCCTCATGCAGCGCATCGGTCGTGTGGACCGGCGCATGAATCCCGCAGTCGAGGCGCGCCTGGTAGCGGACCATCCCGAGCAGGCCAGTCTGCGGGGCAAGGTGGCGTTCTGGAATTTCCTGCCGCCGGACGAGCTGAACGAGCTGCTGCATCTGTACGAGCGGGTGACGAGCAAGGTCCTGGTCATCTCGCGGACGCTGGGCATCGAGGGCCGCACGCTGCTGACGCCCGACGACCTGTTCGACCCCATCCGGGAGCTCAACCAGCAATGCGACGGGACGCTGTCCGAGGTGGAGCAGTTGCGGCTGGAGTACCAGGCGCTGCTGGCGCAGTATCCCGAGGCGGCCGCCGCGCTGGAGAACCTGCCGCTCAAGGTCTTTTCCGGTCGCGAATCCCCGCGGCCGGACTGCCGCGCGGTGTTCTTCTGCTACCGCATCCCGCGGCCGGATGCCAATCTCGTGCCGGCGGAAGACGGCCAGCCGCGCTGGAGCCTGCAGGCCGGGCTGACGGTGTGGGCGTGTTACGACCTGGCGGGCGAGCGCCTGGCCACCGAGCCGGCAGAGATCGCCGCGCTCATCCGCTCGACGCCGGACACCAAGCGTCACCTCTCAGTGGCCCGGCCCACGCTCCAGGAGGTCCGCAAGAAGGCGGAGAAGCAGATCGTGTCCGACTACCTGCGGCCGCTGCAGGCGCCGCTCGGCATCACGCCCGCGCTCAAGTGCTGGATGGAGCTGAACTGAACCGGTGGCGTACGCCTTTCTCGACGAATCCGGCGACGAGACGCCGTTCGGCGGTCAGCCTTTCCTGGTGGTTGCAGTGTTGATCACGGAGCAGCCGCGCGGCATCGAGCTGGCGGTTACGCGTGCCCGTCGCAAGTATGGCGCCAGCCTGGCATCCGGTGAAATGAAGGCCGATGCCTCGCCGCGCGCCGTGACGAACTGGCTGCTGGCCGCGCTGGCCGCCACTCCGATCGAGATTGTCGCCGTCGTGATCGACAAGACAGCGATCGTGCGCCCGCCTGCAGACCCGCGCACGATTTACCGCGTTGCAGTCGCTGAGGCCGTGCGTCGAGCGGTCGAGCGCTGTCCGCAGCTCGATCTCTATCTCGATAAGCGGTATACGTCGCCCCGGCTGCGGCAGCTCCTGGAGGAAGCCATTCGTGTTCGCTTGGCCGGGTCGGCTGCCGATGTCTCGATCCGGCATGTCGATTCGATTGCCAGCAAGGGGCTGCAGGCCGTGGACTACGTGGCTTGGGCGTTGTTCCAGAAGTACGCACGCGGTGCATCGGAGTACTATGAGATCATCGCGGAGCGTATTGTGGTGGAGGAATGGCTACGGATCGCGCTGTGGGATTAAACGAAAAGAGCGGCTCACCCTGGGCCCCGATTTCAGTCTGTCCCCACCGGAGTTGCGCCGGGGGCTAGGCCACCGCAGGTGGCCAGGGTCACCAGGAGTTACAAGCCGCACTTCTAAGCGAGAGCATATCACGGAACAGGGCGCCTGTCAACATTGTTTTGATTCTGTGATTCTGGGAGAACATCATCATGCCGAACCCCGCCGATACCCTGCGCTCGATCAAGACCTTCGAAGACCTGGTAGTCTATCTCCAGGATGAGCTGGACTGGCCGCTGGAGGACTATGACTTCGAGGACCTCACCTTCGAGTATGCCCCCGCAGAGCTGGGGCTGAAGGACGAGGATGCGGCGCGGGTCAGGACCATCCGCCAACTCAGGCCGCTTGTTTACGACCAGCCGTGGGGCATCTTCTTCGTCGAGTTCGAGCGCAAGCACATGCCCGTCGTCGTGCTGCGCCGCATCCTCAGCCACCTCGTGCTCAAGAAGCGCGGGAGCGCCAACCGGGCGGATGCTGCGGCGTGGGAGACGGGCGACCTCCTGTTCATCTCCGCGTTCGGCGACGATGGCCGCGGCGGCGAATATGGCGACCAGCGCGAGATCGCGTTCGCACACTTCCACCAGGAGGCGGGCGACCTGCCCACGCTGCGGGTGCTTGGGTGGGACGGCGCAGATACGTCGCTCAAGCTGGACCACGTGGCGCGCGAACTGAGCCAGCGCCTGTGCTGGCCGGCCGATCCCACGGATGTGGATGCCTGGCGCGAGCAGTGGGCGAAGGCATTCCGCCACCGCCTCGGCCACGTCATCCGCACCTCCGATGCGCTGGCCGAGCGACTGGCCGAGCTCGCGCGGCAGATTCGCGGGGCCGCACTGGTGCTGATGGCCCACGAGTCGGAGCGCGGGCCGCTGCGCCAGTTGCACAAGGCCTTCCAGACCGCGCTCATCCACGACCTGAGCGAGGACAGCTTCGCGGACACCTACGCGCAGACCGTCACCTACGGCCTGCTGACCGCGGCCATCCAGCGCACGGACCCGCAAGGGGGACGCCACGACACGACCCTCTACTCGGACATGCTGGCCGAGGTCGTGCCCATTACGAACCCCTTCCTGCGGGAGATGCTGCAGACCTTCCTCCAGATCGGGGGCCAGCAGGGCGGCATCAACTTCGACGAGCTGGGCATCCAGGATGTGGTGGAGCTGCTGCGGGGCGACGAGACCGACCTGCCCGCCATCCTGCGCGACTTCGGCAACAAGACGCGCGGGGAGGACCCGGTCATCCACTTCTACGAGCACTTTTTGGCCGCGTACGACAAGCAGCTCAAGGTGCAGCGCGGCATCTTCTACACCCCGCAGCCGGTCGTCTCTTACATCGTGCGGAGCGTCCACGAGCTGCTGCAGACCGAGTTCGGGCTGGAAGACGGGCTCGCCTCGACGGTCACATGGGGCGAGATGGCGCAGCGCCATGCCGGGCTGAAGATCCCCGAGGGCACGAAGGCGACAGCGCCGTTCGTCGTCATCCTCGACCCGGCGACCGGCACCGCGACCTTCCTCGTGGAGGTCATCGACGTCATCCACAAGACCATGACCGCGAAGTGGCGGGCGCAGCGGCTGACCGAGGCGCAGCAGCGCGACGAGTGGAACGAGTATGTGAAGGATCACCTGCTGCCCAGGCTATACGGCTACGAGCTGATGATGGCCCCCTATGCCATCGCTCACATGAAGATCGGGCTGAAGCTGAGCGAGACCGGCTACCGCTTCGGCAGCATCGAGCGGGTGCGTGTCTACCTGACCAATGCGCTGGAGCCGCCGGACGAGCGCGGGCAGCTAGCTTTCGCGGGCTGGACTCCCGCGCTCGCGCACGAGGCGCAGGCGGTGAACGCGATCAAACGGTGGCAGCGTTTTACGGTGGTAGTTGGGAATCCGCCATATGCTTCGATTTCTGCCAATCTTACCCCCGAACTCCGACGTATAGTCGAACCATATCGTTCGGTTGCAGGCCGCAGAATCGTGGAACGGAGCATGTTGCAATTTGAGAAGAACATACAGGATGACTATGTTAAGTTCTTAGCGTTCTCTCAAGCTAGGCTGCGAGATTCACAGGCCGGAGTCTGCGCCCTTATCACTAATCACTCTTATCTAGACGGTCCCACTCTCCGAGGAGTGCGCTGGAATCTCATTTCAGAGTACCCGAAATCCTGGTTCCTGGACCTTCATGGCAACACAAATAAGGGTGAACGCGCGCCTATTGGCAAAGCGAACGAAAACGTATTCGATATTAAACAGGGCGTAAGTATCGCCATATTCCTTCAGAACTCCTGGACGAGAACAGAGCCCCAAGTTAGGGTTGGTGAGGTGTGGGGCACTAGACGAGAAAAGTATCAGTGGATGGCTTCGGCCACTCAAACTCAGGGCGCATCTACGATTGTTACCCCACAGCCGCCTTTCTTCCACCTTATTGCCCCTGATGGCAGCGAGCGGATTCCCGAATGGGAGGAATGGCCGGCTATTGTTGACATCTTCACTAAACGGTCTACTGGTACCGAGACCGGCTTTGACGAGCTAATGCTGGGCTTCACCGAATTGGAAATTATGAAGAAGGTGGAGGTGTTCTTTGACTCTGACACATCACATAGCACAATTGCGCGCATGTTCGATGTTACCGAGGGTCACGCAGCCGGATTGTTTGCGCGACGTTCCGGTGTGGGTAATATCACTGAAGACGAATACAAGCCCTTCCAGTTGCGCGCTTACGACTACCGCTATGCCTTCCTGCGCAAGAGCCTGTTGAAGACGAACAGCTTCAATGTCATGCTCGATTTGTCTTCAGACTCTCCCGGCCTCGTTACCACTCGACAAACGAAGGAGGCGTTTGCTGCATTCGCCGTCGCCTCATTTTGTGGGCACAAGATCATTTCTAGTTATGATCGCGCTTATGTCTTCCCGATGTTCACCATTGACCAGGATTCGCTAATTCCCCTACAGGCATCTTGTGTTGCAAGACATGTCCTTCTTCACTTTTCGAAGGTTTGTGAACATGCATCGGCTCCACATGATGACGAGGCAAAACTGACTCGAGTGATCTTCCATTATGTTCTGGCCCTGCTGAATGCGCCTTCATATTCCTCACAGTTTGGGCTTCGACTTACGAGGGATTGGCCGCGCGTGCCACTTACAACGAATCACCGGCTTTTCCGTGCCCTGGCCGCGCTCGGCGGCGAACTGGTCAGCCTGCACCTGATGGAATCGCCCCGGCTGGCGGAGCACATCACGACCTGGACCGGCCCTGCCTTGCCCGTTGTCGAGAAGCCCACATATGCCGGTGGCACGGTGTGGGTGGACAAGGCGCAGACGGCCGGGTTCCGCGGGGTGCCGGAGGACATCTGGAACTTCCACATCGGCGGCTACCAGGTGTGCGAGAAATGGCTGAAGGACCGGAAGGGGCGGGTGCTCAGCACGGAGGATATCGAGCACTACCAGCGGGTGGTGGTCGCGCTGCACGAGACGATCCGCATCATGGGGGAGATCGATGCGGTGATCGAGGAGCACGGTGGATGGCCGATCAAATGAGCGGGGCATCGTTCACTGCGGCCGAGGCGGTTTGATGACATAGTCGAGTCTCAATGGGTTCACTTTGACGTGTGCGATCCTAAGACGCGCAGCCAGGTGATCAACCATCGTTAATGAGGAAGTTGCTGCATGATACGTTGTCCCCAGTGCCTGAGTGAAATGCCGGATGGAGCCGCGTTCTGTGACAATTGTGGCTGCGGTCTGGCGGCTCCGCCACCTCCACCCATACCCAACGCATGTCCCACCTGTGGCTTGGCAACCGTGCCAGGAATGGCCTTCTGCGACAATTGCGGAGCCAGTTTAGCGGCTCCGCCACCTGCACCCATACCCAACGCATGTCCCGCCTGTGGCTCGGCAACCGTGCCCTCTTGGGAATTCTGCGACAACTGCGGCGCCAGCCTGGCCAGGCCAATCGCGGCGAAGCCAGGTACGGTAAAGTTAGAACACAAAACTCGCCTCCTGACCATGCAGGTTGAACCTGAACTGAGCAGCTGTCCCGCCTGTAACGCGAGAACCGTGTCCGGGCAGGCTTTCTGCGAAAACTGCGGAGCTTCTCTTGTCTCGAACGCTGGTACCGATGAACACTCCGACGCGCAACGTTCGGCAAACAATAAGAATGAGGCCAAGCTACGCCGGGCGCTGAAACATGCCTGGGGCAGGGTCAGGGGGTGGTACGCGAGCATCCTGGCTAGACTGGGGGTTCACATATCGGCTACGGATGCCAGCACCAGCCGGACTGGCCCCTTTACCCTACGAACGGATGACTACGCAGCCCGCATTCCCCTCGCCGCTACGTATCGTTTTATCCACGAGCCATACGCCAATGTCACCGACTTTACCTACCTCGGTCGTGAGGCGGAAGTACAGGAACTGGCCCAACACATCCTCTTTTCCAACAGCGGCGCCATCCTGATTACCGGCTATCGCGGGGTAGGCAAGACATCTTTTGTCAATCGTTCGATTGAGGTAGCACGTGAAGTCCTCGCCTCGCAGTCCAGCGCCGTAGACCTGGTGTATATCCAGTTCAATCTATCGCGTGAGATGGACCCCGATGAGATCATGTACCACATCGTCCGCCGGCTCTACCAAACCTTGAGTGAACATGGCATTATGAGGAGCCTGGGAAAGGAGACGCGCAGTCTGGTCGAGTGGGCCTACAAGCGCACGGCGTTCAGCATCAGCCGAAAGATGTCATCCTCACGTTCAGGGCAGGTAGGCTTGACGTCACCTGCCGTCCTGCCTCTCATGCAACATGGCCCATCCCTCCTCGGAGCTTCATCCCGCTCAACCGAGGAAACCTACTCCTATCTTGCTTATGATGACAAGGCGGCCGAATTCGATGTCATCCAGTTGCTTCGCAGGTTGGCGCAACCGCCCCAGGGCCATCACCGCAGGAGGAAACGCGTCAAGACAGTGATTGCGTTTGACGAACTTGACAAGATCAACGCATTCATCGAAAGAGACGGCCTCAAGGTCCCCAATCCATATTTCGAGCAAGTTCTTGCTGCCCTCAAGACACTTCTGAGTTCCTCAGGTGCGACCTACTTGTTTGTTGCCGGCCGCGAATTCCACCGCCTCTGGCAAGACGACATGAAACGGAGCGACAGTGTCTACGAGAGCATTTTCGCTCACCAATTGTATCTGGGCTGCGAGTGGAACTTCGCGGAGAACCTCCTTGCACAGTACCAGCCGGAGAATGCTGTCGAGCGGACTTTGCTGGATGCACTGAATGGGTATCTGACGTTTCAGTCGCGCGGCATCTCGCGGCGCGCCTATCGCAGCCTGAACCGTCTGGTAAAGTGGGATGCAACCGGGCCTGTGATCGCACTCAGCTCGCATCAACTGACGCGCAATGCATTCTACAGCCAACTGGACCGGCTGCTGCGCCACTATACTAAACACATCCTGGGTCCACTGCGCGATCGTCCCAACTCTCAGCTTTACCTTGATGAATGTCGAAGCTACGCCTACCGGCTCGTGGAAACGGTGATCGAAACCGCGGGGCGCATTTTTACGTCAGCCGAGCTGCTCCGCGTGGGCCTGGACGAAGTCCCTTTGCTCAGCACATACGAGTTGGCCACCATAACCAATATCGTCCTCGATATGTTGGTAGAAAACAAGCAGGTGGAGTTCGTCGGAGAGCAGCATTCAGGCCACGCTGGATTCATATTGCAGAGCGGATCAAGGGAGGCAACCCTTCCCCGTGAGCTGTCTTATCGTCTCTCCGAGAATGCGTTGCTGCGTCTGCCACAGTTGGAGACGGACAATGGAGGGAATATCGCGCCTGCACTGCGAGTGATGGGGAACTACGATCTGCATCATAGGATTGGCGAAGGTGGTTTCACGGAGGTCTACCTGGCAACCGATCGGTTCCTCGGCACCAACGTCGCAATCAAGGTGGCTCGCGGAATACCCGTAGGTGAGGCCTCAAGCGGGGATTCATTGCGTAACGAGGCACGCCTGCTCGCTATGCATCAGGACATTCCCGGTCTCGTCCGGCTGATTCAAAACAAGGCCGAAGCGCAACCTCCTCACCTCGTTCTTCAGTACATTGAGGGCATAGACCTCCGCAGCGCGGTGCGCCAGCTAAGGCCCGCCTTCACTCTCGAAGAAGCCCTGGCGCTTGCTCATGCCATGGCCGGCCCAATCATTGCGCTGCATGAGCGGGAAGTCATCCAATTGGATATCAAGCCCAGCAACTTCATCCTGACCAAAGACGGGAGTCTGTACATGATTGACCTGGGAAGTGCGATCGACACCAGTACTGACCAGGGCAGTCATTGGACCAAGGCAGCCGTAGGTACCCGCGAGTACGCAGCCCCGGAGCTATACTCAGGCGGCCAGCCGTCGGAACTCAGCGACGTCTATTCGTTCGGCAACCTGCTGTATGAGTTGCTCATGGGGCGCCCGCCCGGGGCAAGAGCGCTGTCCAAACTCAGGAATCGGCTCCCGACCGCAGGCGCCCCGAACGCTACCGAAGCGAGGGCCGGTCAGGCTGCTGTTGACCTGGCGCGGTTGCGTCGTTTGCTCTCAAACCACTTCAACGAGAGCGAGCTTCACACACTGTGCTTCGACCTGAGTGTTGACTACGACGCTCTCCCTGTCGGCTCCAAGTGGGACAAGGCGCGTGAATTGGTCGCCTATATGCAGCGCGCAGAGCGTCTCAGCGATCTGATTGATGCCGCCCGTCAAGAACGTCCCGCTGCTCCATGGCACACCATTGATGTCCGGACTGAGCCGCCGGGAGACAAGTCCGATCTGCAAGGTGTCGTTGCCCATCCGGACCCGCAAGGAACTCAGCTTCTGTTCGCTCTCGACGCCAACGTCGAAGCCCGTCCGGTTCTAGATCTTCTCGCCAAGGCACTCGCGCTGGATCCAGCTCAGCGTCTGCCGAGCATTGAAGCCCTGGTGGCCGGGCTACCTAAGCCCAAGTGCGTGCTAGGGGAAGTCGCCGATCATGTCTTTGACCAGGCCCGGGCGGTGCAGCGGGAACGAACGAACTACACTCAGCTCCTGTCTGACGCAACCGACTGGGCGGTGAACCCTGCTGCCGCCGCTCCTGGTTTCGCACCCCACGGCTCTGTCTCCGTCGGCACAGGGTCACTTGCTCCCGCAGCAAGCGGTCTCCCATCTGTACGAGACAGTAACTTCACCGTGCGCTTGGAACAGCCTGCCATGGAGCCGGCTGACGATGATTTTTCGTTGGTCAGCCTGGCGGATGGTACAGGGTTTCCGCTCACCGGCGACAATGTGAAAATCGGGCGCCTGAGCGAAAATGATCTGGTTTTGACCGATTCATCTGTCAGTCGCTTCCATGCTGAGTTGGTGTATCATTCCCCCGGTCGGTGGTACTTAACCGATCTTGGTAGTGTCTCCGGTACTTCTGTGAATCACAGGCGTTTGGCCGCTCCGCTGCCGCTTGAACATGGTGATCTCATTACGATAGGCCGCCTCCAATTCCGCTTCGAGGCAACGCCGAGGACTCCCCCGCTTGAGGCCGCGCCCGCAGCCGTGATTGCAGGTCATTATGACGTCCTCAGCAACTTGGGGCGGGGGGGAATGGGCCGGGTATTGAAGGCATACGACAGGACTATGCAGCGTGTGGTAGCAATCAAGAAACTTGATCCTCCGACGAGTGTTGATGCAGCCGAGGCCACCCAGTTAGTCAGTCGATTTCAACACGAGATTAGGTTGCTACAACGTCTGGATCACCCTGGAATCGTCAAGATATATGACTTTCTGGCCGAGGGTCAAGCATATTACTACATCATGGAATACGTTGAGGGTCAAACACTCCAATATCTGCTGGAGCAGGCCACAGACGGGAAACTGCCGGAAGCTCAAGTGCTGGAGATTGCGCAGCAGCTCTGTGTAGCGCTGGACTACCTGCACACCCGCCAGCCCCCAATCATCTTCCGTGATGTAAAACCAGGTAATATCATGATCATGCCTGACCGGGGAATCAAGCTTCTTGACTTCGGCATTGCACGCTACCATGTGGCCGGAAAAAGTGGAGATACGGAACTCCTAGGGACGCCAGGATATGCTGCACCGGAGCAGTATGGAGGTAGCCAAACAGACACGAGGGCAGATATCTATGCGCTGGGCGCGACCCTCTATCATGCTTTTACAGGCTTTGATCCCGGACGCAGTCCGTTCAACTTGCAGCCTGCTATCACGCTCAATCCGGCGATCTCACCCGAAGTGAGCAATGCGCTGGAGCGAGCAACACGTCCGGACCGAAATCAGCGGTTCAGTTCGGTGATGGAATTCTGGCAAGCTCTTGCGCCGGCCTCGAACAAGGCGGCCTTCCCGCCGAGGCTGTCCGGGCCCGAGACCTGAGCGTGAAGATTTGGCCGCGGCCGGCTTGAGGGTAGCCGCTACTGACCGGCAGCAACCTGCAGGCACAGGTACGTCAGTTCGCCGGGGAGACTCCCCAACTACAGCAAAGGCGGAGCATCATGTTGCACGACTTCAGCGAGCTCTACTCGCATTACCCGTCGGTCATCGCACAGATGGACACCACCTTCACGAGCCACGAGTTCATCCTGCGCCTGGCGCAGCAGCACCAGGTGGAATATATCGAGGCGCTGTACGCATACCGTAATAACTTGCGCGCGGGGAAGCCTGCTCCATTCATGATGGTCCACGGCATCCTCGCGCTGCACTTGCAGGAGTGCGAGGGCCTGGTCACAAAGTCGCGGGGGTATGTCAACAGCGTGGATATCTTCGGCGATGAAGCGACTGCCACGGAGTGGCGGAAGGTGTAAACATGAAGGGCCGGCTCAACAGCCACGACCTCGCGCCGCTGCCCTCCGACGGCGTCACCCCCCGCTGGCAGAATACCGCCCAGTGGGCGCGCAATGCGCTGCGCGAGGCCGGGTACATCCGGGCCGACTCGCCGCACGGCGTCTGGGAGATCACGGACCAGGGGCGGGAGTGGTTGGATGGCTGACGCTATCTGGTAACTTTACCAGACAGCGTCCCGTGCCAAACAGCCCCATCCCCAGCGCGCGTCCTCCCCACCCTCCAGCCCCACGGCCGCGCCTGCAGCCCGCAGTCCCCATCCCAATCACTCCGATCAGCGTCCCATCCCCCCATCCCCTCCCGCGCACCCGCGAAATCGCGCATTGACCCCCGAGAACATCCGTGCTATACTGCAGCCATGGACCCGAGCACCAACCTTCAACCTGCAACGTGCGAACCTTCAACCGCGTACCAATCTGCAATCGTCAACCGCCCGGATCTGTTGCAACGTTGCAAATTGCAACGCTCCCGCTCTCGCACCGCCAACCCTGCTCGCACGGCGCAAATCCCTTGACACCGCCCCGGCGAAGGACTATACTGCAAGCAGAAGGTTCTAACTAGATGCTTTTGCCAAGAGAATTCTGCCTCAGTGGCCCGCGTAGGAGCCAGGCATGGAATATAAGGACTACTACAAGATTCTGGGTGTTGAACGGAACGCGGACGAAAAAGAGATCAAGAAGGCCTACCGGCGGCTGGCGCGCCAGTTTCATCCTGACATGAAACCGGGCGACAAGGCCGCCGAAGCGCGTTTTAAGGAAATCAACGAGGCCAACGAGGTCCTGAGCGACCCCGAAAAACGGCGCAAGTACGACGAGCTGGGCCAGAACTACCAGCGCTGGCAGCAGTCCGGCGGCGCACCCGGCGGCTTCGACTGGAGCCAGTGGGCCGCCAGCCAGGCTCGCGAAGGCCAGGGCCGCGGCGGTCAGCCGGGCGGCCCGCGCGTGGAGTACGCCAACGTCGAGGATCTGTTCGGCGGCAGCGGCGGTTTCTCGGACTTCTTCGAGGCCATCTTCGGCGGCATGGCGCAGCAGCAGGCCGGCGGCAGCCGGACGCGCTGGGCCAGCGGCGCGGCTCCCTCGCAGGCTGCACCCCCGCGCGACATCGAACAGGAAGTGGAAGTCACCCTGGAAGAGGCCTTTCAGGGCACGCAGCGTCTCATGGAGCTCGACGGCCGGCGGCTCGAAATCAAGATCCCGGCAGGCGTCAAGACCGGCTCGCGCGTCCGGATGGCCGGCGAGGGCCTGCCGTCGGGCCGCGGTGGAGCGGCCGGCGACATCTACCTCCTCATCAAGGTGCTGCCGCATCCCGTCTTCCACCGGGAGGGCGACAACCTGCACTGCGAAGTACCGGTCGATATGTTCACAGCCCTGCTCGGCGGCGAGTTGCGCGTGCCGACGCTGGCCGGACCCGTGGCCCTGCGCATCCCGGCCGGCACGCAGTCCGGCCGTACTTTCCGCTTGAAAGGCCAGGGGATGCCCCGGCTCAAGTCCGGCGAGCGCGGCGACCTGCTGGCCAAAGTGCGTATCATGCTGCCAGAGAATCTAACGGACCGCGAACAGCAGTTGGCCCGCGAGTGGGCCCAACTGCGCGGTGTCGCTGTGCCAGGCGAGAAGGCTGCCTGACCTCGCCTGCCTGAGAATCTTAACAATCACATAGAGAAGGAGCGTCACTGATGATGCAAGAACAAGACCTCCGCGAACTGTCTGAATTCTCCAGCGAGGAAGCTCCCGTGTTGAGCCTGTACCTTAACCTGGGCAGGCATAACCGTTCCATGGAGGAGTACAAGCTGCTGCTACGCAAGCTGTTGGCGGAGGGCGTCGAACAAGGCGCCGCGCCGGCGGATGTAGAACGCATCGAACGCTTCTTTGAACATGAGTACGACCGGCAGGGAAAGTCGGTGGTCTGCTTCAGCTGCCAGGCGCCGAAGTTCTGGCGCAGTTATGGGCTGCTCGTGCCCGTACAGAATGCCGTGTTCGTCGGGCGGCGCCCGCTGGTCAAGCCGTTGATGGATGTCTGGGACAACTATGACCGGTTCGGCGTCATCATGGTGGACCGCGAGGGCGCCCGCATATTCGTTTATCACCTGGGTGCACTGGAAGACACCGCCGGCCTGATGGGCGAAGAGGTGAAGCGCCACAAACAGGGCGGCTGGGCGGCACAGAAACTCCAGCGTTACGAAGACCAGGAGGCGCGGCACAACCTGAAGGAAGCCGCAGAGTGGGCGAACAACTACCTGACGCAGCAGAAGGTGACGCGCGTCGTGCTGTCGGGCAGCGATGGCAACGTCGCCGAATTCCGGGAGCAGCTCCCGCGGGTCCTGCAGGATAAGGTCATCGGGCAGATCAGCCTGGACATGAACTCTACGCCCAACGACGCCTGGGAGCACGCTTTTGAGGTGGCCCAGCAGGCCCAGGTCGAGGCCGAGACCGACCTGCTCGGGCAGGTCATTACCGCGGCGCACAAGGGGGGCTCAGGCGCAACGGGCCTCGCAAACACGCTGGCCGCGCTGCAGCAGGGCCGCATCTACCAGATCCTGGTGGACCCCAGCCTGCACTTGCCGGGACAGCAATGCACGAACTGCCGGGCAGTCCTGATCGAGCCGGTCGATGCCTGTCCCTACTGCCAGGGCAAGCTGGCGCCGTCCGCAGATGTGGTGAACCTGGCCGTGCACCAGGCCGTTGACCTGGGGCTGAAGGTCTCGATGCTCGAGGGCAATCCGCAGCTCACCGAAGTCGGCGGCATCGCGGCCGTCCTGCGGTACTGATCTTCCATCAGGCGTTTGTGGGTGGGCCAACCGCAGGTTGGCCCCGCAGTCTGCGAAGGCAGACTTGGCAAGGTTGCGTAGCAACACGGTAGCCCGTGACTTCAGTCACCGGGTTTCTTGGGTTCAAACGCTGGCGTTAACAATTACCTGCTACACTGGCGCCAGCAAGCCTAAAAAAGACGCACTCAACTCAGCCGGTTCTCTTACGCAACCCGTAGTGCGGCGAGCCGGGCGCAATCAGGCGCTCGCGGGCCGGCTACGGGTTGCAGGTTAATACAGGGGAAAGCACTATGCGATTCGATCGTTTTACCGAGCGTGCACAAGACGCAGCCATGCGCGCCTACGAGATCATGCAGCGGCACGGGCACAGCCAGGTCGATGTGGAACACCTTTTTCTGGCCCTGCTCGAACAGCCCAACGGCCTGATCCCGGACCTGCTCGGCCGGATGGCCGCGCCGATTGACATCATGAAAGAGCGCCTGGCCGACAACCTCCAGCGCACGCCGCGGTCGGCCAATGCCACGATGTATCCGCAGGCGGTCGCACAGGTGTTTATCACCCCGCGGCTGAAGCGGGTCATCGACCAGGCCACCGAAGAGGCGCGCCTGCTGCAGGACGAGTATATCTCGACCGAACACCTGCTGCTGGGCATCCTCAGTGAACGCGGCGGCTTCTCGACCGGCCTCCTGCGCGAGGCGCGGGTCAACCGCGAGGTCGTGCTGCATACCATCGAGGAAGGCCGCGGCGGCCAGAAGTCCAGCTCACCGCAGGCCGAGAGCCGCTACCGGACCCTCGAGAAGTACGCCCGCGACCTGACCGCGCTCGCGCGCGAGGGCAAGCTGGACCCGGTGATCGGCCGCGATGCGGAGATCCTGCGCGTCATCCAGGTGCTCAGCCGGCGCACCAAGAACAACCCCGTGCTCATCGGTGAGGCGGGCGTCGGCAAGACGGCCATCGTCGAGGGCCTGGCCCAGAAGATCATCCAGGAGGATGTACCGGAGATTCTCGTCGGCAAGCGGCTGATGAGCCTGGATCTGGGCGCCATGATTGCGGGCACGCGCTTCCGCGGCGAGTTCGAGGAACGCCTGAAGGCCACCATCGAGGATGTGCAGAAGGCGGAGGGCGAGGTCATCCTGTTCATCGATGAGCTGCACACGGTCGTGGGTGCGGGCGCAGCCCAGGGCGCGATGGATGCGAGCAGCATGCTCAAGCCGGCCCTGGCACGCGGCGAGCTGCGCTGCATCGGCGCAACCACGCTGGACGAATATCGCCAGCACATCGAGAAGGACAGCGCGCTCGAACGCCGTTTCGCGCCCATCTACGTGGATGAGCCCTCCGTCGAAGACAGCATCGAGATCCTGCGCGGGGTGCGCGACCGTTACGAGAAACATCACCAGGTGGCCTACACCGACGATGCGCTCATCGCGGCGGCGAGGCTCTCCCATCGCTATGTGACCGACCGGCGCCTGCCCGACAAGGCCATCGACCTGATGGACGAGGCCGGTGCGGGGCTGCGCGTCGCGCTGTTCACCATGCCCGAGCCGCTGAAGACGGCCAAGAAGCGGCTGGCCGAGCTCAAGGCGAAAGAGGATAAGGCCTACCAGGATGAAGAATACGCGCAGGCGGCCGAGCTCAAGAGCGAGCGGCTGAAGGTCGCCTCGCAGTACGAAGTCGAGCATACGGCCTGGAAGCAATCCACCGGCCTGGACGAGGTCGTCGAGGCCTCGGACATCGCGGCGGTCGTCGCCCGCTGGACGGGCATCCCCATGAACACGATGCTGGAAGGCGAGACGGCCAAGCTCCTGCGCATGGAAGAGGAGCTCCACCGCCGCGTCGTCGGCCAGGACGAAGGCATCCGTGCCGTCGCGGATGCGCTGCGCCGCGCACGGAGCGGCCTCAAGAACCCGAAGCGGCCCATCGGCAGCTTCATCTTCCTGGGCTCCAGCGGCGTCGGCAAGACCGAGCTCGCCAAGGCGCTGGCCGAGCTGCTGTTCGATGATGAAGAGGCGCTGGTGCGCGTGGACATGAGCGAGTACCAGGAGCGGCACACGGTCAGCCGGCTCTTCGGGGCGCCGCCCGGCTACGTCGGGTACGACGAGGGCGGCCAGCTGACCGAGGCCGTGCGGCGGCGGCCCTACCGCGTCGTCCTGTTCGACGAGGTCGAAAAGGCCCATCCCGAGGTGTGGAACTCGCTGCTGCAGATCCTCGAGGACGGCCGGCTGACGGACGGGCAGGGCCATGTGGTGGATTTCCGCAACACGGTCATCATCATGACCTCCAACATCGGCACCGGCTTCGTCAAGTCGGGCGGCACGCTGGGCTTCATCCGCCAGGATTCGCTGACCGCGCAGGACCGCCAGTTGCGCGACAATATCGAGCGCGACCTGAAGCAGACCTTCCGGCCCGAGTTCCTGAACCGGGTCGACGAGATCATCGTGTTTCACAGCCTGACCCAGGAGCATGTGCGGCACATCGTGGACCTGCAAATGCGCGAGATCGCGGGCCGGCTGGCCGAGCACGAGGTCAAGATCGAGCTGACCGAGGCGGCGCGCGACTGGCTGGCGCAGGAGGGGTACGATCCCCAGTTCGGCGCCCGCCCGGTCCGCCGGACGCTGGAGCGTTACGTCGAGAATCCGCTTGCCAGGCGCCTGCTGGCCGGTGAGTTCCACGACGGCGACACGATCATCGTGGATGCCGTGGAGGATGTCGAGGGCAAGCTGCAGCTGACCTTTGCGGCCCGCCCCCCGGAGCCCATTGCCGTCGACCTGCCGGTCCGCCGCGAAGCGGGGGACTAGAGGCTGGAAGGCGGGGCGCGCGTTTCGCGATGAATGCGGACGCGGCCATCGCGAATACACGGATGTACGCCCTGCAAAAAGCCCTTTTTGCGGACATGGTCGGCGGCTGAATCGAGC
>CAZTMA010000077.1:0-24897 GCA_964614645.1 uncultured Anaerolineales bacterium | reverse complement strand
CGAGGACGGCATGACGCCGGAGGAGTTCGACGGCTACGGCGCGACCGTGCGCACCTTGCGCGGGTTCATCGCCGCGGTGCACGAGCTGACCGGCATTGTGCGCGACTACATGCTGCCCGACCCCGATGTGAAGCGGTAGCGCGCGCATGGCAGCGCGTCCGGTCTCCATTCACGACATCGCGCGGGCCGCGGGCGTCTCCCACGCGACCGTCTCACGCGCGCTGCGCGACAGCCCGCTCATCAGCGCCGAGGTGCGCGGAAACATCCAGCGGCTCGCCGCGGAGATGGGCTACACGCCCAACGCGGTCGCCCAGAGCCTCAAGGGCCAGCGCAGCAACACGATCGGCCTGGTCGTCACCTCCATCGCGGACCCGTTCTACGGCCGGCTCGCGCGCGGGGTGGACGAGGTGGCGAAGCGGGCCGGCCTCGATGTATTCCTGGGCGTCTCGTACAACGACGAAGCGGCAGAGCTGGCGGTCATCCGGTCGTTCCAGCGCCGCCGCGTCGACGGCATCATCACCGCCTCCTCGCGGCTGACCGACCCCTCTCTGGAGCAGCTCACTCAGCTCGGCGTGCCGGTCGTCCTGGTCAACCAGCACGCGGACGTCACCCGGCACCCATTCCACAGCGTGCAGGTGGACAACGTCGCCGGCGCGCGGCTGGCGGTCGGGCATCTGCTCGATCTGGGCCATTCGGCCATCGCCTATCTGGGCGCGCCGAATCGCCCGCGCTCTAACCGGCAGCGCGAGCAGGGCTACCGCGCCGCGCTGGCAGAGGCGGGCATCGCGGTGCAGGACGGCTGGGTGGAGGAGGCCGCTCCGGAGCGCCGGAGCTACGCCGACGACGTGGCCGACGGGCAGAGCCTCATGCTGGCCGCGCTGCGCACCGGCATCACCGCGGCCTTTTGCTTCAACGATATGTATGCGGTCGGCGCGCTGCTGACCTGCCGCGAGCTGGGGATCGGGGTGCCCGGGCAGGTGAGCATCGTGGGCTTCGACGATATCGAGCTGGCGCAGTACGTGACGCCGCCGCTCACGACCGTCCACCAGCCGAAACTGCGCCTCGGCCAACTGGGGATGGAGATGCTGCTGGACCTGATGGAAGGCCGGCCGGTGATGGACCAGCTCACGCCGGTCGATCTCGTCGTACGCTGCAGCACGGGCTGCGTCCCGGCCACCACCTTCCGGATCACATCCGGTGCATCATCGTAGGGGCAGACCTGCGTGTCTGCCCAGGTCGGGGCCGGCGCGCGGTCCGGGGGCCGACACATAGGTCGGCCCCTACATCCGGCACGGCAAAAGGACTCAACATGCGACAATACACCGCAGACAACCTCGTGATTCATCCCGGCACAGCGCGCGACCCGCATGTCGTGGTCGAGGTGACGCCGGAGGCCGCCGGGTGGGACACCATCCATTTCCAGGTGCGCCGGCTGGCGCAGGGCGAGACGTGGGCATTCCAGACCGGCGGGCATGAACTCGTGCTGGTCGTCCTCGGCGGCACGCTCCATGTCACATCCGACCGCGGCGAATGGCGCGACCTGGGCCGGCGCGCGGATGTCTTTGCCGGCCTTCCGTATGCGCTCTACCTGCCGGTCGAAACCGCGCTGACCGTCGCTGCGGCTACGGCCTGTGAATTCGCAATCGCCTGGGTTGCAGCGGACCAGGCCTTCCCGCCCCGCCTGGTCACCCCTGCAGATGTGGGGGTGGAGATTCGCGGGGGCGACCATGCCACCCGCCACATCAACCGGATGCTGCCGCCGGGCTTCCCGTGCCAGCGGCTGGTCGTGGTCGAGGTCTACACGCCGGGCGGCAACTGGTCGAGCTATCCACCGCACAAGCATGACGTGCACACCGTCGCGGCCGACGGCGGCCTGCTGCAGGCCGATTTGGACGAGATCTACTACTATAAGATCGACCGGCCCGAGGGCTATGCCATCCAGCGGGTCTATACCGACGAGACCTCGCCTCTGCACCGGGCGGGCTATCCCATCGATGCCGCGGTCGTCGCGCGCAACGATGATGTCGTGCTCGTGCCGGAGGGCTATCATCCGGTGTCCAGCCCGGTCGGTTACACGGCCTACTACCTGAACGTCCTGGCGGGCAGTGCGCAGAGCCTCGCTGCCTACGACGACCCTAACTTCGCCTGGGTCAAGGACTCGTACACCAGCGTGGATCCCAGGGTGCCGATATACCACGTCAGGGGGGGCTGAAGCCCCTACTACAAACCAGACCGTTCGTAGTGGGCGCTTGAGCGCCTTTGCGTTGGCGGGGGGCTGAAGCCCCTACTACAAACCCCGTTGTTTGTAGTGGGCGCTTGAGCGCCTCCGGGGGCTGAAGCCCCTACTACGAACCTCATCGAAGGAGGTGACACAATATGAATACCTCAACCGTGCGCCTGACGATGGCGCAAGCACTCATCCGGTTTCTCAAACAGCAATACGTCGAGCGCGACGGCGTGGAGACGCCGTTTTTCGCCGGCTGCTTGGGCATCTTCGGCCACGGCTGCGTGGCAGGCGTCGGCGAGGCGCTGCTCGCAAATCCCGACTTCCTCTACTACCAGGTGCGCAACGAACAGGCCGCGGTCCACGCGGCGACGGCCTACGCGAAGGTCAAGAACCGCCTGCAGACGTTTGCCTGCCTCTCCTCGATCGGGCCGGGCGCGACCAACATGATCACCGGCGCGGCCACTGCCACCATCAACCGGCTGCCCGTGCTGCTCCTGCCCGGCGACATCTTTGCCCGCCGCAACGTCGCGCCGGTGCTGCAGCAGCTCGAATCGGCGCAGAGCCAGGATATCTCGGTCAACGACTGCTTCAAGCCTGTCAGCCGGTACTGGGATCGCATCAACCGGCCCGACCAGCTGCTCCTCGCGCTGCCCGAGGCGCTGCGAATATTGACCAGCCCCAGCGAGACCGGTGCGGTGACGCTGTCCCTGCCGCAGGATGTGCAGACCGAAGCGTATGACTACCCGGTCGAGTTCTTCCGCCGCCGCGTCTGGCGCATCATGCGGAACCGGGCCGACCGCGCCGCGTTGCAACGTGCAGCCGAGATGATCCGGGCCAGCCGCCGGCCAATGATCGTGGCGGGCGGCGGCGTCATCTATGCCGACGCGACCGAGACGCTGGCGCAGTTCGTCGACGCGACGGGCATCCCCGTGGGCGAGACGATGGCGGGCAAGGGCAGCCTGCGCTGGGATCATCCGCTCAACCTGGGCGCGGTCGGCGTCACCGGTACGCTGGCCGCGAACGTCGTCGCGCGCGACGCAGACCTCGTCATCGGCGTCGGCACGCGCTACAGCGATTTCACCACTTCCTCCAAGACGGCCTGGCAGAATCCCGATGTGCGCTTCATCAACATCAACGTCACCGAGTTTGACGCGGGCAAGCACCAGGGCCTGCAGGTCGTCGGGGATGCGCGGACCACGCTGGAGGAATTAGCCGGTCTGCTGGCAGAGGGCGCGGGGGCCTCGTTCGCGGGCGAGGAGACCTCGCCCCTACGGGGATACGCGGTGGACTCTGCGTACCGGGCCGAGGCACTGCGGCTGCACGACGAGTGGGACGCGGAGGTGCAGCGCATCTATGACATCCGGCTGGCACCCCTGCCGAGCCAGGGCGAGCTCATCGGCGCGCTGAACGAGGAGTCCGGCCCCGACGCCATCATGTTGAACGCGGCGGGCAGCATGCCCGGCGACCTGCACAAGCTCTGGCGCACGACCCATCCCAAGAACTTCCATATGGAGTACGGCTATAGCTGCATGGGCTACGAGATTGCCGGCGGCATGGGCGCGAAGATGGCCGCGCCGGAACGCGACGTGTACGTCATCGTCGGCGACGGCAGCTACCTGATGCTGTCCTCAGAACTCGTCACGTCCGTGCAGGAAGGGGTCAAGCTGATCGTGGTCCTGTGGGACAACGGCGGCTTCAAGAGCATCGGCTCGCTCAGCCGCTCGCTCGGGCTGGACGGCTTCGGCACGCGCTTCATCCGCCGGAAGGACGGCGTCCTGGCCGGCGACTCGGCGGGCGACGCGGTGGAGCCGCTGCAGATCGACTTCGCGATGAACGCACGCAGCCTGGGCTGCCACGTCATCGAGTGCGACACGCGCGACGAATATGTGGCGGCGCTGCGCGCGGCGCGGGAAGCCGACCGCACGACGGTTGTCGTCATCAAGAACGACCGGCTGCACAGCGTGCCCGGCTACGAGAGCTGGTGGGATGTCGCCGTGCCGGAGGTCAGCGACGCGCCGTCCGTGCAGGCGGCCCGCGCCGCGTATGAAGAGATGCGCGTGAAAGAACGGTACTTCCTGGAATGAAACGGTGATCCAGCCACAGAGGACTCAGAGGGCGCAGAGCTTGAGAGATAGGCGACGGGGCAATGAGCCTCTATTCAACAGCCTCTGAGTTCTCTGTGACCTCTGTGGCAAGAAAAGGAAGGTGCATCGTGAGCGAGAAACTGCTGAACTTTGTCAACGGCGAGTGGCGCGCGTCCGCAGCGCAGCGCTATCTCGATGTCATCAACCCGGCGACCGCGGAGGTGCTGGCGCAGGCGCCGCTGTCGTCTACGGCCGAGGTGGATGAGGCGGCGCGACTGGCCGCGGCCGCGTTCCCGGCCTGGCGCCGTGTGCCTGCCCCAGCGCGCATCCAGTACCTGTTCAAGCTCAAGGCCCTTATGGAAGAGCACTTCGAGGACCTGGCCCGCAGCATCACGCTGGAGAATGGCAAGACTTTGGACGACGCGCGCGGCGAGATGCGGCGGGCCATCGAGAACGTCGAGACTGCGTGCGGCATCCCCCTGATGATGCTGGGCGACTTCTCCGAGGACATCGCGCGCGGGATCGACGAGTACATGATTCGCCAGCCGGTCGGCGTCGCCGCGATCATCTGCCCCTTCAACTTCCCCGGCATGATCCCGTTCTGGTACCTGCCCTATGCGGTCGCGTGCGGCAACACGGCCATCGTCAAGCCGTCGGAGCGCTGTCCCATCACGCTGCAGAAGGTGTTTCGCCTGCTGGAGCAGGCCGGCTTCCCGCCGGGCGTCGTCAACCTCGTCAACGGCGGCGCGGATACGGTCAACGCGCTGCTGGACCACCCGAACATCGCCGCGGTGACCTTCGTCGGCTCGACGCCTGTCGCGCGGCACGTCTACAGCCGCGCATCCGCCAGTGGCAAGCGCGTGCAGGCGCAGGGCGGCGCCAAGAACCCCCTCATCATCCTGCCGGACGCGGATGTGGAGATGACTACCCGCATCGTCGCGGACAGCGCATTCGGCAATGCGGGCCAGCGCTGCCTGGCCGCGTCGCTGGCCGTGACCGTCGCGGGTGCAGAGAAGGTGTTTATGCCCGCGCTGGCCGAGGTCGCCAGCAGCCGCGTGGTCGGCTTCGGGCTGGAGCCGGGCGTGGAGATGGGTCCGGTCATCACCGCGCAGAGCAAGGCGCGCATCGAGGGGCTGATTCAGCGGGGGCTGGACGAGGGCGCCGAGTTGACCGTAGACGGCCGCCGCTCCGCCATCCGCGGCTACGAGCAGGGGTACTTCCTGCGCCCGACGATTCTAAGCGATATTCCGGCCGGCGGGACCATCGCAACCACGGAAATTTTCGGGCCGGTGCTGGGAATGATGCGGGTGAACACGGTCGATGAGGCTATCGCGCTGGTGAACAGCGGGCAGTACGGCAACATGGCCTGCATCTTCACCGGCAGCGGCGCGGCCGCGCGCAAGTTCCGCTACGAGGCCGACGCGGGCAACATCGGCATCAACGTCGGGGTCGCCGCGCCGATGGCCTTCTTCCCGTTCAGCGGGTGGAAGAACAGCTTCTTCGGCACACTGCACGCGCAGGGCAAGCACGCGGTCGAGTTCTTCACGCAGACGAAGGTCGTCGTGGAACGCTGGTTGGGCGAGTGGACGCGCAAGTTCTAGGAGGCTCTATGGCTCACATCCGCATCGGCAATGCCCCGTGCTCCTGGGGCGTGCTGGAATTCGACCTGGACGGCGAGGCCGCCGGGTACGTGCAGGTGCTCGACGAGATGGCCGCGGCCGGCTACGAGGGCACGGAACTGGGCGACTGGGGCTTCATGCCGAGTGAGCCCGCCGTGCTGGCGGATGAGCTTGCGCAGCGGGGGCTGACGATGCTCGGCGCGTTCGTGCCCGTTGCGCTGAAGGACCCGGCCAGCCACGGGCCGGGCGTGGAGGCTGCGCTCAAGGTGGCGCGGCTACTGGCGGATTGCAATGACGCGGCGGCTGGGCGCACGCACGGCCACGCGCCCTTCCTCGTGCTGGCCGACAATAACGGCAGCGACCCCGTCCGTACGGGGCATGCGGGCCGCGTCACGCCGGAGATGGGGCTGAGCGATGCCGATTGGCAGGTGTTCGCGACCGGGGCCGAGCGGGTGGCGCGCATCGTGCACCACGAGACGGGTCTCCGCACCGTCTTCCACCATCACTGCGCGGGCTATGTCGAGACGCCGGACGAGATTGCGCGGCTGCTGAGCCTGACCGACCCGGCTGTGCTGGGTCTGGTGTTCGATACGGGTCACTACGCCTTTGCCGCAGGCGACTGCGCAGCCGTGCTCGACGGACTGCATCGCTTCGCGGACCGCATTTGGTATATCCACTTCAAGGACTGCCACCCGGAGATTGCCGCGGCCGGCCGCGCGGCTGGCTGGGACTACTTCGAGGCTGTGCGCCGCGGGGTGTTCTGCGAGCTGGGCCAGGGGGGCGTGGACTTCCCCGGCGTGGCGCAGTGGCTGGCCGTGCGGCCCGACATCCGCTGGGGCATCGTGGAACAGGATGTGCTGCCCGGCATGGGCGCGCCGAAAGAGAGCGCGACGCGCAACCGCGCCTATCTGCGCAGCATCGGGATATAGCGATTATGGGTTTCCCGGCGACTGAAGTCACGGTGGCAGCGGTTTCAATCGCCCGGAGCGGGTTAGCAAAGGATCTGCAAGCATGAGAGATATTCTCAACGTCGGCATTATCGGCGCCGGGCGCATCGGCAAGGTCCACGCCGCTACGCTGGCATATCGTATCCCCGCGGCGCGCGTGCTGGCGGTCGCGGACGTGAGTCTGCCGGCCGCAGAGGCGCTGGCTGAAAAACATCATATCCCGTGTGCCACGGCCGACTACCGGGAGGTGCTGAACAACCCGGACATCGAGGCCGTGCTGCTCTGCTCGGCGACGGACACGCACGCGGCCTTCACCGAGGAAGCCGCGCTGGCCGGCAAGCACATCTTCTGCGAGAAGCCCATCGCGCTCGACCTGGCCGAGATCGACCACACCCTCTCGACCGTGTCGCGGGCCGGCGTCAAGCTCCAGGTGGGCTTCAACCGGCGCTTCGACGCCAACTTCCGCCGCGTGCGCCAGGCCGTCGAGTCCGGCGAGATCGGCCGGCCCGCGCTCCTGCACATCATCAGCCGCGACCCCGCGCCGCCGCCCATCTCCTACGTTAAGGTCTCCGGCGGCATGTTCCTCGACATGACCATCCATGACTTCGACATGGCCCGCTATCTGATCGGCGCAGAGGTCGAGGAGGTGTACACGCAGGCTGCGGTCACGGTGGACCCGGCCATCGGTGAGGCGGGCGACGTGGACACCGCGTTGATCGTCCTCAAGTTCGCTAACGGCGTCATCGGCACCATCGACAACTGCCGCCGCGCCCCTTACGGCTACGACCAGCGCGTCGAAATCCTGGGCAGCCAGGGCAGCATCGCGACGGGCAACAACTACCCGAACGCCGCAGTCGTCAGCGACGCCGCGAGCGTGCGCCGCGACCTGCCGCTCAACTTCTTCATGGACCGCTACACCGAGAGCTTCGCAACCGAAGTCGCGGCCTTCGTGCATGCCGTCCTGCACGACGAGCCCGTGCCCGTGGGGGGCGCCGATGCGCGCATGTCAGTGGCCATCGGCCTGGCCGCAGCCAAGTCGCACCGGGAAGGCCGGCCGGTGAAGGTGAGCGAGTTGGGCTGGGGCGAAAGGACGTGACCTATGCGCGATATCCGGAGCTAGTCCGACCGGTGATGGAGGGGGATCCGTGGATGCCTCCCCGGCCTTGCGTAATTGAAAACGCAACTCAGGAAACGCGCAGCCTTGACAGTGCAGCGAAAATGAGTATGCTGTTTGTGGTTCTCCGTAGATTGACTGGGACTTCTGCTCTAACCGTCAGTCCGTCTGCCAATTCCCCCAATGACGAGTGAATCGGCGTCAACGTTTTATGTTGTCCGATCGGCCTATGCGTCTTGCGCGCCCTCATTGCGCGTTGGGCGTGATTTGGCAAGGTACTCGCGGATGTCAGGCCCGCATCCTATACTGAGTCAACGGAGGAAACTAATGCAACGGTTATCGGTAAAGCACAAGTGGTGCAGCATGGTTGCACTGCTGTGCGTTCTGGCGCTTCTGCTGCCATCGGCCGCACTGGCGCAACCCGCCCAACAGGATGGCGGCCCGTGGTGGATCCCCGACCCGGAGCCGTTCGAGGTCCCGCTGGCCTATGACGGCTACCTGTATTCGCAGATTGCGCCCAAGCTGCGGGAGCTCGAGACGACGAGCAACCGCGTGCGGGTCGAGGTCATCGGCCAGTCCGCCGGCGGCCGCGACCTGTTCCTGGCGACTGTCTCCGCACCAGAGGCGTTCGGCCGGTTGGGCCAATACCAGGCCATCCGGAATACGATGCTCAAGGACCCTGAAAAAGCCCAGGAGATGATCGAGAAGTTCGGTGACTTCAAAGTCCCGGTCTTCATCAACGGCAGCATCCACGGCAACGAACCCACCGGCGTGGATGCCGTTATACGCCTGATCGAGAAGCTGGCTTACGACGACAGCCCCGAAGTGCAGGCCATTCTCGAGAACATGGTCCTGCTGTTCAACGTCGTGCAGAACCCCGATGGCCGCGTGGCCGGCACGCGTGCCAACGCTAACGGTTTCGACCTGAACCGCGACTTCATCACCCAGTCGCAGCCCGAAGTGCGCGCGACGGTCAAGGTGATGACGGAGTGGAACCCGATGGTCGTGCTCGACCTGCACGGCTTCGTGAACCCGATGCTCATTGAGCCTTGCACGCCGCCGCATAATCCTAACTACGAATATGATCTCTACATCAAGTGGGCGTTGGACCAGGCGCTCGCCATGGAAGCCGAGCTGTTCGCGCAAACCGGCTTCAGCGCGCAGATTCCCTTCCGGGATGACCGCGAAGGCTGGGACGATTGGCCCCCCATCTTCACTCCGATGTATGCCATGTACCACGGCGCGTATGGCCACACGCTGGAGACTCCGTATCGCGACATCCGTGGCGTGGATGCACACTATGCGGCGGTCTGGGGCGCGCTCAACTTCGTTGTGGCGAACCGGCAGGCGATGATTCACGACCAGATCGAGATTTTCAAGCGCGGCTTCCTCGGCTCACTCCAGGTGCCCATCCCGCAGGATATCCTCGACCGAACTGTCTGGGAGCAGTATCCCAATCTCACGACGATCGACTTCCCGACGGCCTACGTCATCCCGGCAGCCGCGCCGCTGCAGCAGGACCCACAGGCCGCCGCCCACCTGGTCGATTTCCTCATCGCGAACGATGTGCAAGTCGAGCAGGCCAGCCAGGACTTCGAAGCCAACGGCGTGAGCTACCCGAAGGGCAGCTATGTGGTCTGGCTGATGCAGCCGAAGCGGGGTCTCGCCAATACGATCCTCTGGAAAGGCTGGGACATCTCCTATGTCCCTGGGCTCGACATGTACGATATCTCCGGCTGGAGCCACTCGCTGATTTGGGGGGTCACGCGGGCCATTGTCGAAGATGATACCTTCAGCGTCAAGACCAATCCGGTGAATGCTGCGGATACGGTCCGAGGCAGCCGGGAAGGCGGCAAGCCCGCGGCCTACGCGTATACGCCGACGACGAACGTTGCGATCAAGGCGACCAATGCGTTGCTGGCGCGCGGAACTGCCGTCTCGCGGGCCGAGAGCGCGTTCACCGACAATGGCCGCACCTTCGGTGTCGGAACGTTCGTCGTGGCAGGTGATGCGGCCCTGGGCAATGAGCTTGCCAACCAGTACGGCCTGACCGTCTATGCGCTTAAGAATGCGCCTGCCGGGTTGACAGCGCTCCGCCCCCAGAAGATCGCAGTGTCGGCGGATGAAGGCGTGCGCTTCGTGCTCAGACAACTCGGATTTCCTTACACAGTGGTGACTAACACCGAACTGCAGAGCGACGTGCTGGTCTCCGGCGGGTACGATACGTGGATTAACTCGTCCAGGTCGTGGAATAGCCTGGGTGATACCGGTCGGAACACCCTCAAGGCGTTCCTGAACGCCGGTGGCGACTACGTCGGCATCGGCCGGACCGGCCTGCCATTGGCCAGTGCCGGTGGCCTGCTGACCTTCACCTCTGGGAGCGGAACCGGCAACGACAACGGGATTCTCAGCGTGGCCTATGACGGCGCTGATCCTGTCGCTGCTCAATACCCCGCGGACAGCTACGGCTTCGTCTACGGCCCGGTCTGGCTCACAAGCTGGGATGCGAACGTCGACGTAGTGGCGACGGCCGCGCCAGGCAACTTCTTCGTGGCCGGCTATTGGTCCGGCTGGAATGAAAGCGGCGCAGCCGGCATGCCGGTCGTGGCGCGCGGCCAGTACGGCGCCGGCGATGTGACGGTCATGGGCATCAATCCCACCTTCCGCGCTCATCCTGAGCTGACGTTCCGCCTGCTGGCGAACGCTATCTACACCGGCCTCGACTGAGGCGGCTGACGGATTCCGGCAGACCTGGTTGCCTGCCAGGCGCAAGGTTGAGATAGCATAGGAAACCGGGGGAGCTCACACATGTGGCTCCCCCGGTGTTTTGAGGTGCGTTCCCTTCAAGCCTTTCCTAGCGCGGATACGTGATGCGCACCTCGCCGCTGCTGATCGTGCCTGTTCCTCTGCTGGCGTTACTGAGGTTGACGGACCACTTACCGCCGCGGACCAGGTTGGTGCTCCTCACGGCGTAGGTCAGAGTGAGCGGACTCGCGCCGTCCCGGCGTGCGAGTGAACTCTGCATGACGCTGGTTCTCGATACGCTGGGACCATAGAGTACGGCTGATAGGCGCGCGTTGCCCTTCCAACTCACTGTCACTTGCACGCGGCCTGCTTTGGTGATGGCCGCCGGGAGAATCACCTGGTCACCCGCTTTGGAGCCAGGCACAGAGGTCAACGGGCAGGAGGCTGTACAGGTCGAGCCAGAGCACCTGAGGGTTGCTCCGTACGTCGCCACGGGCGATAGTCGTGCTGTACCAGACCGGCCGGTGCGTACAACGGCAACCGTGTAGACACTCGTGCCTGGGTTGACGAGAATATAACTCAGCCCGCCGCTGAGCGGGTCCGCATTGACCCGGTCGTCCTCAGCCAGGAATGTGGCATTCCCCGACTTTACATATAGGTTATATGATCCGCTTTTGACCGTCAGGTCGAGGCGGAGCGTCGTACCTCCCTTAACCGGGGTCACCGTAAAGCAGGTCGTTGCACTGGAGACGTTGGTCGCGCGGGCCAACGATACTTTGCTGCGACAGCCAACGGCGGGCGCTTGGGCCGACGCCGGTACGCCAGGCGGCAGAATCAACAGCACGAGGGCAAGCAGCAGGAGGGCCCAGCCCAATATTCTCAAGGTCTTCATCGGTTTCCTCTTTTCGCCCCGTTTTCCATCAAAGGGGCTTCTTCAAGCGCAGGACATGTCTTCCGATAGGGTACGCCTTCCATGAAGAGATCCCATTCGTAGCGATGAAGGTTCCGGTTGGCGATGTGACAGACCTGCGCCACAAATACGTCGGAATGGGCATCGTCATCCACTGGCGCGCGCTCACTCGCATTCGCCAGCATAATGGCGCCCGTGTTTAAGCCGATCACCCACCTCTGCCCATCTTGGGCGAGTGTCCCACTTGTCGGTTCTGACATCTGCGAGGTCCAGCCCCTGGGATCCAGGCTGCCTGATATCAAAGTGCTAAAGGGCGAGCGATTCAGCGAACCATCGGTGAACAGGATCATCAGGCTATCGCCGCGGGGGTCAAATGCCAGGCCCTCCACGGAGATGTCTCCTGCGTCCACCGCCTCAAAGACCGGTCTGTTGCCAGCCATGTCCCATACGATTACCTGCCCGTCCTCGAAACCGATAGCCAGTTGCGTGCCGGCCGCATTAAAGGCCAGGCTGGCAACCGTGGCGCTGATGGTTTCAGGGATGGGCAACCTCTCTGCCACGCGCTGCTGCACTTCCGGCTCCCTCCATATGATGACCTGTCCCATGTCACCGCCGGTTGCCAGCAGCGGACCTGTCGTGGTCGCAGGGCTGAACGCGAGTGCGGTGACGGGACCTGCGGTTGGTTCGAGCAGGATTCCGGCACCCTCGGGCGCGAGGGGCCAGAGCATCAGGCTTCCGTCGAACGATGCAGAGGCAAGAAAGCGGCTATCGGGGCTAAAGGCAAGCCCGGTAATGCCCGCTGCATGGCTGCCCAGCGGCCGCGATGGTCCTTCTGTCTCCTCCCACACCTGCACGAGGCCCGCGGCTGATCCGGCCGCCCACCGGGTTCCATCCCAGGCCACGGCTACCGCCTGAATCGCGCCCGGGCTGGACTCAATCGGCGCGCCGGCGGGCATGTCCGATGCCATTTCCTGCCACAGTACCAGACGTCCGGTATCGTCGCTGGAGATGAGCCTTCCACCGTCCTGGCTGAGGGCCAGACTTCTGACCGCCGCATGGTGCGCGCGCAGATAAGTCCGAACCTCGGGCCGCGATCTTAGAAGATCCGCCAGTATCTGGCGCGCGCCCGGCGTGTCGCCAGCACGCAGCGCCTCGGCTCCGAGCAGGAGGGCCAGGTCCAGCGATCCTTCTTGGCTTATGCGCTCGGCCTGCGCGGCTAGTTGCGTTGACATCGCTTCCTGCGCGATCGCCTGCGCGGTGGCCGCAACTGCGGCTGCCTGCGCGCTCCGTTCGGCCCTGGACAGGGCGATGGCCTCCGCGGCGGCTGCAGTTGCGGCCGCCTGCGCCGCAGTTGCGCGTGCCTGCTCTTTTACTCGTGCATAGGCCATGGCGATGATTGCCAAAAGGGCGAAGGCCACGGCTGCCGTTGCCACCGCACGCAAGCGGTTGGCCGCGCGGGCCTGCTCATCGGCTCGTCGCCGCTGTTCCTCGGCCAGTGCCTGTGCAGACTCAAGCTCGCGTTGGCGGGCGGCTTCGCGTTGGGCGACCAATTCCCGATCCAGCGCATCCTGGGCGGCTTTGCTCACGCCCAGGAACTCCACCTCGTGCGGCTCCAGTTCCCCTTCGTGTGCCGCGGCCCAGCGCTCGGCTGCAGTGAGGTCGTCAGCGGTGAGGAGCAAGCGGTCTGGGGGCTTGCCCTCGTCGCGCCAGATGGCGGCCTGGCGCTGGAGAGGGCTCTGATTCTGCTTGAGCCACGCGAGGTTGCTATCCCGGATCGGTTCCACCAGGCGATCGTGCACCAGCTCGACCCACGCGCCGCCCGCGCGCAGCTCGGTGCGCAGCAGGAATTGCGCGGCCAGCAGGTCGACGGCTTGGTTGGGCAGCCCCTCTGTCTTCCCGGTGGTTTCGTTGCGGAACACGATGCTGCGCGTCCCGGCTTCGGTGATCAGTTCGTCCGAGAACCACTTGCGCAGCGCCCGCTCGGTGATATCGACTTCGGCGGTTTCGACCACCTTCGTGATGGCTTTCTCGTAGAAATCGGAGAGGGCGCGATCAACGTACTCGGCCAGGCGGCCGCCGCCGGCCAGGCGTTCCAGGTCCGCAAGCTGAATGGTCGGCGCCGGCCGGTCGTGCAGGTCCTGCCACAACTGGAAACAAACCACCTGCAACTGCACCGGCTCGACATACTCGCCGGCATGGTACTCGTTCTGGCCGGCTGTGCGCACCATGCGCAGGTTGTCGACGAGCCGGCCGGCCACGCCTCCGGCAAACGGGCGCCCGGCGTTAGCTGCCGGCCGCTCGATGGCCTCCCGCGCCGCCTCGATGCCCATCCGCTGCATGTAGAAGCGGGCTCGCAACCGGTTGGGAGTCAGGTGGGAGAAAGGCTCCAGGCCGGCAACATAGTCCTCGCGCAGGGTGAGCACGACCCACAGATTGGGATGACGCGCCATGGCCGTATTGAGTTGTTCGAAGAACCCGACCCGCTCCTGCCACCGCTCCGGATAGGTGGTCAGCAGTTCTTCGAACTGGTCGATAATGAGCACGTGAGGCATGAGGTCTTTGGTGCTCTCAGTCGCGACCGGGTTGGCATTGGTGAGGTCAGTTTCGGTCACCGGATCAGGCCCGCTCTCGCCGCTCAGGAAGCGGGTCAGCGAAGTGTGCTGCAGGTCAGGCGGCCCGGCTCTGTGGTCGTCGGCGGAGCCTGCTTCCCCTTCAGCCAGTTTCTGGCTCAACCCCAGGATCAGGTGGTAGACGAAGATGTTATCGATGGTCGCCGGGTCGACTCCGTCCGGTAGCACGCCTGACACCCGGCCCACAGGCAGGACCGCGAAGCCTTCCTCATCGCGCAGGCGCGGGACCAGGCGCGCGTTGATGAGCGAGCTCTTGCCCGCGCCCGATTGGGCGTAGAACAGCGCCAATCGCTCGCTGACAACCAAGGCGACGAGTTCACGCGCCTCGCGTTCGCGGCCGAAGAAGCGATCAGCCTCCGCTTCCTCGAAGGTGCGGGGGCCGACATAGGGGTTATGCACAACCGGAGTCTCCATCATGGTCGGCACCTCACCGATCAGGCTGCCACATGGTGTAGAGCCTGTGTACACAAGATTCCACAGAGCCCCAGAAGACACGGAAGTATACTCCCTTGAAGTATTGCTCCAGGTAGCTCATGATGCCAGCCGCGTCTCCCTGGATGGCGTCCATGTCGCCGGGCTTAATCTGCATGCAGATGCCCTCAGGCAGATTCCGGTTGTGGCGGCTCTCGCCGGACGAACGAATGAGCCCGCGAAAGAACGCGCGAAATTCCCAGGTGTCCACGTTGTAGCCCAGCATCAGAAGGGCAGTGCCACTCAGTGCGGTACGCACCGGTGCGGGCAGGTCACGGCGCCGCCGGGCTGACCCCTCGATGGCGGTCTCGGCCAGCTTGACCTGGTAACGCAACTCGATCAGCTTGTCCAGTAGGTCTAGGAAGTCATCCTCTGTCAGCGCCATCGACTCCGGCCACTGGTCAAGGCCATACAGGTGATACACCAGCGGTTGCTCGACCGACGGCTCCCAACCGGGATTCTCGTCGAAAACCGATGGAATGCTCTCCAGGCTATCGTTCCAGTAGAAGATTTCGGTGACGGGGAGCTTCCTGCTTTGGGTCTGCGTGAGAGCATATTCGAGAAACCGGTGATGGCTCGTGGTGATGTAGATGGGCAGCGGCAGCTCGGCGAGCATGCGGAAGGGATTGGCCTGGACCTGATCGAAGCGCGGGTACCCCAGGTCTTTGGCAATCTCCGAGAAGGGCTTGCCGAAAGTCCCTTCCCGTTCGAACCTGTCCGTCAGCTCTTGGACCAGGTCCTGGTCCACGTGGGTGTCCTGTGAGGCAGTGCCGAGCAAGTAGTCGGTCAGCGCGTTGAGGTAATTCTGCTTGGCCTCCAGCCGGTTGTGGTCGTGTGTAACGGCGTAGTACTGCGCCACGTGGGCAGTCTCCCGGTTGTCGGCCGGTCCAAATGGCGATCCGATGTCGGCAGCCCAGCGCGCAGCCAGTTCGCCGCGCGCCACGCCAAACAGGGCCGCGCTCATGTAGTTGCTGATGAACGGGGTAATTCGTCCCTGTGCGATGCGATCCTTGGTATCCGGCCAGAAAGGTGTTGGCGCCGATGGCCGCTGGATCGAGCGTGTCGCGCGTTGCAGGTTTACGGTCATGGCAACCTCTCTCCGCTGCTGGTTGCAGCTTCATCCGGCGTAGTCGAGCCTGGCCCGATGCTCATCGCGATGCGAAAGCCGCGACGCGTGTGATTTTTATCCGCCGCATCACGTCCGCGCACTGTGGAAGTCACCCGATCGGCGGAGTCGTGATAGGAGCCGCCGCGCACCACGCGGTATTCGCGGAACGGCTGGTCCGGACCCGGGTTTTCGCGGCCATCCCCGGAGTTATACGAAGTAGCGTACTGCGGCCGGCTGCGTTCCGCGCCCCAGCGGGTGCTGGTCCATTCCCAAACGTTGCCGGCCATGTCCGCGCAACCATATGGGCTGTCACCCTGGGGCGAATAGCTGCCCACAGGGCTCGTGTCATGTCGGCGGCCCTCCGCACAATTGCACCGGTTTGCCTCGAAGCAGTTACCCCACGGGTACAGGCGCGCTTGCTCCGGGCTCAGCTCAGCGCCACGCGCGGCCTTCTCCCACTCTGCCTCAGTCGGCAGGCGATACCGGCGGCCCGTCTTTTCGCGGAGCCACTGGCAATAGGCGACCGCATCGTCCCAGGTGATGCCCACGACCGGATGGTGCTCCCGGCCGGGCGGCGGCTCCCGGCCCACCGACGCCAGGGGCCAGCCGGTCTCTGCCGGTACAGCAATGCGGCGCTCGCTGGCAAAGGCGAGGTACTGAGCGTTGGTAACCGGGTACTTGCCGATACGGTAGGCAGGGAGCCTGAGGAGCTGCTGGGGCAGCTCCCAGGTCGGCGCACTGGTACCCTGATCTGAGCCCAGCAGGGATGGCCCGGCAGGGATGAGCACGGTCTCCGGTTCCCAGGGCTGGATCGGGATGACCGGCCTCGCATCACGTTCCGGTAGCGCCAGAATCCGGTTATCCGGGGAACGTGAGAAGAGCACCGGTGTGCCCCATTCGGCCGGCGGTGTCTCCGTCGGGCCGGCCAGGCTGACAGCCTTCCGCGCCCAGGTGAGTGCCGTGTCCACCGCCTCTCCGTTTGCGAGACCCTCGTAGAACTCCCGGGTTAGGGTTAGAGAGGCGGAATCGGATATCGGGAACTGCATGGCTACCACCGCAGGTACGCCCTGAATGACCAATTGTTGCGCAACCCCGGCAAAGGCATCATCCTGGTCTCCGCGTGCGCCGTCGCAAGCATTGAGAAAGACCAGTCGCAAGGCTGCGTGGTCACGTACGATGGCGCCCAGTTGCGCGGCTGAAACGAAGGTCGCGCGCCCCTGCATGTCTTCCAGAACGAGATTCCCTGTCCTGGTCTCCGGGTCAAAATAGCTGTGCCCCATGAAATGGAGCATGTGGACAACGTCACTGCGCAGACGGTCCAGCAATGCTTCCGGTGTGGCCGCGGCCAGCCGCTCCACCCGGAGCAAGTCCTGGCCTCGCAGGCCGGCCAGCGCCCGCTGCAACGAATGCCATTCCTCTTCGATCTTAAGCGGGAGCACGTTGTCAGGTTGCGCAGCCAACACGAGCATCTTGAGAGGAGGGGTAACATTCAGGAGCTGGGGCGGCTGCAGTTGCTGGACATAACGTACCAATGCTATCGAGTCGGAGAGGGCAAGAAAGCCGCTAAACTGTGGTGTGTAGAGGTACTCCCAAGGTAGTTCGGTCAACTCGGGGACATCGGGGTCGAGACGCAGGCGAATACGCAGGCCCGCGCCGGATTTCGCCACTTCCGCCAGACTGAACAGCAAACAGGCGCCCACATCGTCGGCAAAGGCGGCCTTAAAGAGACGCTCGCCGAACTGGCGGATGTCAAGCGGAGCAGGCGGGCTACTATTGGAAGCGCTCAGACCAAGACCCTGGGAGACCCGGTTGCTCAGCCAATTGAAGGTGCGCAGCTCATCGGCGGTGAAGGGCAGGGTGAAGTCGACCACGGCTTCACCTGCGGGCGAGTCCTGGACGCGCGCCCGGTAGCCTGTGGCACGGCGCTCGATCAGAAGGTCGAAATTGCGGTAGGAGGTCGCCACTGTTATCACTCCCAGGACCCAGTATAGCACAATCTCGAGTATTTGACGCAGTCAATTTTCGTTCAATCAGGGGTCAAATCAGGCATCAGAACTTAACTCAAGACCGGCCTCCCTAAGGAGGCCGGTCTTGTGAATGATGAGAGAAACCGCAGGTTCGAATGACGGTGACTATCCGTACCTCTGTGGTGCGCGGCGCCGTTCAAGCGTAGCCGCGACTTCGTCCCGGTCAGTGGCGAGGTTAGCCGTCACGGCCGCGGCCACACCGCTGCAATGCGTGGCGATAGTCTCAAACACGCGGTGCGCGATCAGTCGGTGGCCCAGGTCGTTGGCATGCACCGTGTCTGGATGAATGACCCAATCGGCCTGCCCCTCGGCCGCCCAGATATCGGCCAGCAGGCAGCCGTGCTGCTCGGACAGTTCGCCGATCGCCCGGTTATATGCCTCCGTGTCGGCAATGCTGCCGACGTTAAAGGGCGGGTACAGGTCGTACGCAGTCATGTAGTAAACCGTCGTCAGCACCGTGACCGGGCGACATGCCGCGGTGACATCCTCGATGATTCGGCTCATGTCCGCGCAGAAGTCCGCCCGGGGCATCCCTGCGCGCATGTCGTTCAGCCCGTATGACAGGATGAACAGGTCCGGTCGGAGGGCGATGACGTCCTTCCCATAGCGTTCCAGCGCGCTGGGTTTCGCGGAGGCGGCATAGCCTGGGCTGCGCGGGGAGATGGCATTCGCGCTGATGCCCCGGTTGTGCAGCGTGACCGGCGTCCCCTGAAATTCCTCGATCAGCCGCGCCACGATGTTGACCCAATGCCTGTCCTCACTGGCTGCGCACAGCCCTGCGACATGGCTTTCGCCGAGGGTCACCATCGTACGGAAGGGCTGTGAGTGCATATCCTCCGGCATGAGTTCCTCCGAGATATCTGCAATAGAGCGCGCAGGGGCGTTTTCAGCTTCGTAGCCCCATCTGACCACGCAGCCAGCCTGCGTGCTCCATATAGTGCCCGTAAGTGTTGCCGACGACATACACATACAGGGGATAAGAATACCCTTCGCGCTGCTGATGAAGGCGCGCAAACCCCTGGCGTTCGATCGCGGCCACGGTGTCGTCGTGTATACGCCACGCCTCGGCCAGAACATCGCTCGCGGCACGCTTCCGGCTGCGTCGGAAGGTCAAGTCGTTGATCTTATCCTCCGAGTCCAGCCGGGCGGCTTCTGCCTCGGTCAAGCCCATGACCGCGTGCTGTGGCTCATCGCCGAGGTGGCTACGCACCATCATCTGCTCCCAAAATGTGAGATGCGCGAGGTGATCCTTAACCGACCACCCGCCGTTCCCCGGCATGGTCAGTTGCTCTTCGGAGAGTGCCAACACCCAGTCCTTCAGCTCTCGCCACTCGATCTCGATGCGCTGCAATAGTTCCAGCATGTCCGCAGGCGGATTCGGATACTTCTCCATCACAGGATCGCTCATGGTTGTTAACCTCCCTCGCGCTTTTCCTGCGGTTGATCTGCCAAAGTCAGATATGGCTGCCGCCGCTCTCGACCCAGGCATCGGCGGTCTGGTGATCATCACTCAATCGCATGTGCTGCATGGTGTGTTCCAGTGCGACCAGCCGTGCGGTCAGGTGGCGCAGCGTTTCGCCATTGAGGTCGGGCAGGCGATTGTGGGCCAGGTCCTCGTGCTCGCCTTCGGCCAACTCGCCGTTGCGCGTCTTGATGCGGCCGGGGATGCCCACCACGACGGAGCCTGACGGCACGTCCTTGACAACGACCGAGTTGGCGCCGATGCGGCTGTGTGCGCCGATGCGAATCGGGCCGAGCACCTGTGCACCCGCGCCGACCACCACGTGATCCTCCAGCGTCGGGTGGCGCTTGACCTTCTCCCAGCTCACCCCGCCGAGCGTGACGTTGTGATACAGCGTGACGTTGGCCCCGATTTCCGCGGTCTCCCCGATGACCGTGCCCATGCCGTGGTCGATGAAGAAACCGGGCCCGATTTGCGCGCCGGGATGGATCTCGATGCCGGTGAAGAAGCGGGAGACGTTGCTCACGAAGCGCGCCAGCCACTTCACATCGTTCCCCCAGAGCGCGTGCGCTACCCGGTGCATCCAGACCGCGTGCAGGCCGGGGTAGAGGAATAAGACCTCCCACACGCTGCGCGCGGCCGGATCACGGTCGAAGATGGCCTGGATATCGCGCCGGATGCTCTTTAGCATTAGGGTTGCTCCTTGTCGGCCGAGACACCCGTTTCCATGCCAGGCATCGCCTGGCCTCAGAAAACGGGTGTCCAGACGCGCGTTCAGTCGGCCAGGTCTGCGAACAGCGCCGTGCTCAGATATCGCTCGCCGTTCGACGGGATGACGACTACGATGGTCTTGCCCTGGTTCTCCGGCTGGAACGCCAGGTGCAGCGCCGCGTGGATGGCTGCGCCGGAGCTGATGCCCACCAGGATGCCCTCTTCCCGCGGCATCCGCCGGGCCATCGCAAACGCTTCGTCATTCGTGACCTGGATGATGCTGTCGACCAGGCCCGTGTCCATGACGCCGGGCACGAATCCCGCGCCGATGCCCTGGATCTTGTGCGGGCCCGGCTTGCCGCCGGACAGCACCGGCGAATCCGTCGGTTCGACCGCAACGATCTTCAGATCGGGCAGCCGCGGCTTGAGCACCTGTGCCACGCCCGTGATGGTGCCGCCCGTGCCGACGCCGCCGACGAAGAAGTCGAGCTGACCGCCAGTGTCGCGCCAGATTTCCTCTGCGGTCGTCCGCCGGTGGACCTCCGGGTTGGCCGGGTTCTCGAACTGCTGCGGGATGAAGTAGTTGGGGTCCTGCGCAGCCATCTCGGTCGCCATCCGGATCGCCCCGCGCATTCCCTCGCTGCCGGGGGTCAGGATGAGCTGGGCGCCGTACGCTCGCAGCAGCTTGCGCCGTTCCAGGCTGGCGGTTTCGGGCATGATGAGGGTGCAGCGATAGCCCTTCGCGGCCGCGACCATCGCCAGGCCGATCCCGGTGTTGCCGCTGGTGGGTTCCAGGATGATCGTCTCCGGGCCAAGCTTGCCGACGGCCTCCGCCGCCTCGATCATGCTCAGGCCGATGCGGTCCTTGACGCTGCCGCCCGGATTCTGGAACTCCAGCTTCGCCAACACCTGGGCATAAGCACCGCGGGTGACGTTGTGCAGGCGGACGAGCGGCGTATTGCCGATCAATTCGGTGATGCTATCGGCAATGCGGGGGGAAATCTCGCTTTTTGACATGGTCTACTGCTCCTATCCACTGAAATAATGCCAAAGAAAAAGGCTCATCGGGCTGCAAACAGCCAGGCGATGAGCCTCGGTGGTACCGGATGCTGGAAGCTGGAAGCTGACTCCTGACGGGTCTGGCCCCCATCTTTGCCTTTTCTAGCTTCACTCGACTTCTGGCGTCTAGTTTCTAGCTTCTAGCTTCCAGTTTGCGTCTCTGCGCGTCCCATCGCCGCGTGCGATTCTCAGCGAGCGTGGGCCGGCGTCTTGCCAGTTCACGCTCGCTCAAGACACGAGCACGCGCGTGCGATGGTCTCAAGCGGGTATGACAACATCCTGAATCAGCCTCTTATGTCTGCGAGTGTAACCTATGTGACGTACCCGGTCAAGTAAGCTCGCGCACGGACGATTGAAGATTGAATATGAAGATTGGGCGCGACCCAGTTATCCGTACGCTTATCTTCTTTCTTCTTTGGTCACCGCAGCACAAGCGGCAGGAACATCTGTTGCAGCGGCGGGCCTTCCTCGACGATCACCGTCTCAAAGTCGGACGCGGCCCCACTGACTGCGACGACCTGCACCGTCCCGGGTTGCCGCAGGGTCGTAAGCCAGGTGAGGGCTGCGCCATCGCTGGTTGGCACCAGGGCCTGGCTGAGATAGCCGCTGCTGGCCGCGAAGCTGACCTGGGTGCCATTCTGCACAGCATTGCCGAAGCCGTCTGTGACCCAGGCCGACAACTCCACCCGGCCGCCGCCCCGTATCTGAGCGGGGTTGACTGCCAGCGTGAGGCTGGCGGCAGCACCGGGGCGGAAGGTCACGCTGGCGGCGTCAGATATCTCCGGCGCGACCGCGGCGCGCACGGTGGCCGAGCCCGTCATATTGGCGGAGACCAGGTCCACCTGAGCCACGCCCGCCATGGTCTGTGCGGCCAGCACGGGCACGGGCGCGGCGCCGCCATCCGTCACGGGGCGCAGCCCGCCCAGGTCCGCCGTGAACGTGACTACCGTGCCGTCAGCCACCAGATTGTCGTAGACGTCGCGCACTGTGGCCCGCAGCCGGGTTACTTCGCCCCCCACGGCGACCTCTGCAGGCGTGGCAGCCAGTTCGACCGTCGCGGGCGCGGCAGGCCGGATCGTGATGATCGCCTGGCCCTGCGCACCGCCCGGCGCGGTGGCCGTCACCTGCGCCTCGCCCGCCACGAGCCCGCCGATCAGGTCAACTTCCGCCTGGCCTCCGATCGTAGCGACGGAGGTGGCTGCCAGTTGACCCAGCGTCGTCGCAAATTGCACTAACGTGCCATCCGTGACCGGGTTACCGTACTGGTCGGATGCGGTCGCGGCCAGCCGGGCAATCTGGTTATAGCCCGCGACGAGTTCCGCGGGCTCTGCGCTGAGCGCCAACGTCGCGGCCGGGCCGGCCAGAATGGGCACGGTGAGACGGCCCTGCACATTTCCTGCCTGCGCGACGATGTGTGCGCCGCCCGCCTGCGTGCCGGGCGTCAGGATGACCTCGGCTTCCCCGTCATCCGTCAGGGCGCTCAGCGCGGATAGCGTACCCAGATCGGTCGTGAACTGGAGCGGGATCCCGTCGCTGACCGGGTCACCGAACGCGTCCACCACCTGTGCCGTAATCTGCACCGGCTCCCCGTCGACCGATGTGGCGACGGGGTCCGCCGTGAGGGTGATGGCGAACGGCTCGCCCGGCCCGATGACCGGCAGCGTCAGCGTGGCGGTGAAGCCGGCCGCCTGCGCCTGAATGAGCGCCACACCGGAGGTCATGCCCGCGGTGAACGCCGTGGTCGCCTGCCCCTCGTCTGTCATGGCCGACGCGGGATCGAGCGTGCCGAGCGTGGCGGCGAAGGCAACCGTGAGGCTGCTCATCACCGGGTTGCCGCCCTCGTCGCGCACGGTAGCCGTGATGGCCGACGTGCCGTTGGTGATGACGGGCGTTGGTGCGGCGTCGAGCGTCAGGGTGACGGGCACACCCGATGTGATGGTGAGCGGGGTCGTGGCGCTCAGCACGCCGAGTGTGGCGATGATCTCCGCGGCGCCGGGTTCCGATCCGGCGGTGAACTGCGCGGTCGCGGCGCCCTGGCCGTCGAGCGTGACCGTCGCGGGCGTGAGCGTGCCGAGCGTGCCGCTCAACGCGACGCGCGCGCCGAGCCCCGCGGCGCGGCCCTCCGGGTCGGTGATGCGCACCTGCACGGTCGTCCGGCCGTCGATGCCCACGCCGGTGTCTGGGCTCACCGCGAGGGTAAGGCCCGGGATCGACGCGGAGACGGCGCGCGCGGCGTTGAGGCGGCCCCAACCGGTCAGCGTGTCGAAGCCCGCCGCGCCCACATCGTCCGCGGTCTGCCGGAGCAGGTCATACACTGCAGCCTCGGACAGGTCGGGCCTGAGCGCCCGCACAAGTGCTGCCACCCCGGCTGCGTGCGGCGCGGCGAACGATGTGCCGCTGCTGGAGGCCGGATCCCCGGCGTAATAGCCGTAGGTGCGGATACCGGGCTGCCTGAGTACGCCATAGATGCCCACGCCCGGCGCCACGAGATCCAGCCGCGCACCGTAGTTGGAGAAGCTGGCGCGATTGTCGCCAGTCGTGCTCGCACCGACGGCAACGACGCCGGCAATCTTCGCGGGATAGCTGACCCCGGGATAACCTTCGTTCCCCGAAGCCGCGACCACGAGCGCGCCCTGCGCCTGCGCGGACCCAATCGCCCGCCGGAGCATCTCGGCATCGTTCGAGCTGTCGGACAGCGAAGGTGGGTAGGTCAGGCTCAGGTTGATGACCTGCGCGCCACTGGCCGCAGCATAATCGATCGCCTCCGCAATATCGAGTGTGTAGCCTGCCCCATTCTGGTTAAGCGCGCGCAACGCCATGATGCGTGAATTGCGACCTGCGCCTGCCACGCCTTCGAAGCCGCCCGGGATCTGAGTATCCGGGTTGTTGACGGCTGCGGCCGCGATGCCTGCGACGAACGTACCATGTCCGTAAGTGTGTTCATCGACGGGATTGTTGTCTCGAGGATCGACAAAATCATACCCCCGGCAGTCATCCACGTAGCCGTTGTCGTCGTCGTCTTCCCCGTTGAACGCCAGCGGCGTGTTGCAGGAGCGCCGGCCGGTCAGAGGATCGAGCGCGCTCTCGTCCGGGTTATACCACATCTGGCTCTCGAGGTCGGCGTGCAGGTAGTTGACACCGGTGTCGATGACTGCGATGGCGACGGCCGGGTGCCCCCAGGCAAGGTCCCAGGCAGCCGGCGCCTGGATCTTGACCGGGCCCCACTGTTGGTCCCAGTATTCATCGCCGGGCATGTCTGCAATCCGGGCGAGCCGGCGGTGCTCGCCCACGAAGTCCACCATGTCGTCGGCGGCAAGCGCCGCCTGGGCCGCGCGTTCCGTGCCGGCGGGTACGCGCAGCAGCGCCAGCCCCAGTCGCGGCAGCCAGCGTTCCACCGTCGCGCCGTGGCGCGCGGCGAGGCGCTGCACCGCGGCCGTATCGAGCCTCGGCGGCACGCCGATGACCAGCCGGCCCGGCGCGGCCTCGGCGGCCGCAGGGGCGGCGGATTCAGGCGGCAGCGGTGCGGCCTGCGAAGCAGCCGCGTGCGCCCCCGCAGTCAAGGCCAGCAGCAGGCTGCCGGCGAGCAGAAGACAGAGAATGAAAAGCGCGCCGCGCGTACCCCGGCGCGCGGCTGTATGCAACACCATGCGTCAACCTCATTCCATTAAGACAATTCAGGCACGCACGTAGTATACCGCGTGGGGAGGGGGTGTGACAAGGTGACGGGGTGACGGGGTGACGGGGTGAAGAGGTGAACAGGTGAACAGGTGAACAGGTGAAGAG
>CAZTMA010000076.1:0-24952 GCA_964614645.1 uncultured Anaerolineales bacterium | reverse complement strand
GTCCTTGACGCTGCCGGTAGCCTGCGCTGCCGCAGCCTCGACCAGCTGCGCACCGATCTGCAGGTCCACGCTGACATCCTGCCCGGCCTGCACGCGCTTTGCAAAGTCGCGCACCCAGGTTTTGAAGTGGTCCACCCAACCGTGCACCGTATACTTGTATATGCCGAGTTCTTGCACGGGGAACGTGGCCTGCCAGCGGTCGTTGATGAGGAACTGCATCGGCACTTCGGTCCACTCCGCTGCGCTCTCTTTCCGGTAGATGACCGCACACGAAAGCGCATCGTGCCCGTCGGTCAGCGCAATCGCCTCGACCGTCGTCTCGTCGCCCACGATGCGCTTGATCGGGAACCGGCCCCCGTCGATTGCGGGGGTTACGCTTTCGATGATGACACGATTCCTGCCCTCTTTCGGTAGCACTGCTCCCTCCTCCATCCGCGTCAGCCGGTCCCGGGCGGGGTCTCGCCGCCCTGCATTCGACGGGTCAGCTGGCCAGGACCGTCTGCAGGATGCCCTGCAGCGGAATCTGTACCCAGCCGGGCCGGTTGTTCAACTCATAGCCTACCTCATACACGGCTTTTTCCACAAGATATACGTCCAGCAGCAGCCGGAGGTCCGCCGGATCAGCCGGCATGAAGGCCGCACCGTCTATCACGCCTAAGTAACTCTGCAGATACGCCACGGACACCCAAAGGTGCCAGAAGCGGGCCCATGGTTCAAGCTCAGGCGCGGGTCGGCCGTCCTGCTCATGCGCAAAGTAGGCCGCGTAGGCTGCATAATGGAACGACCGCAGCATGCCCGCCACATCCTGCAGGGGTGAACGCTTCATCCGGCGTTCGCTCAACGGTCGCGCCGGCTCGCCCTCGAAGTCGATGATCATGAAGTCGTCGACCGTGTAGAGCACTTGGCCCAGGTGGTAGTCGCCGTGGATGCGCGACCGCATGGCGTGGACCGGCCGCGCCAGCAGCGCCTCGAAGCGCGCGGCGATCTGCGGCTCCAGCGCCAGTACCCGCCGCGCTTCCTCCTGGCCGGATTCCGGCAGGGTGACGAGCCGCTCACGCAGGAGCCGCATGATGCGCTCCGTCAGGCCTCGCATGCTCCCGTGCAGGTAGGCCTGGAAGTCAGGCGTGAAGGGCTCCAGCCCAAAGGTCGCGTCGTCCGGGGCGGATGCTAGGGCGCGGTGCAGCTCCGCGGTGCGCCGGCCGAGCAGGCGCGCTGAATCGAGGTATGGGCTGATGAACTGTTCCGCCAGTGCGGGGAGCGAGTCCAGGACCAGCTCGAGCAGCGGCGCCTGGGGCAGCGCCAGGTCCTGTGCCCCGGATGTGCCCTGGCTGGCCGCAGCCCGGTAATAGTCGGCTAGGGATTCGAGCGTATAGTGCCACGCGTCGCCCCGGTTGGGCACGAACCCCTGCAGGAGCGCGAGCGTGACCGGCTCGCCCGTCTGCGGCGGATGCGGGCGGAATTCGAGCGCGCCTACTACCGGCGGCACGTTGGCGAACGCGGCCCGTTCCGTCAGGAACAGGCCAATCTCCTGGTCGGGATTGACGCCTGCTTCGAGCCGCCGGTACAGCTTCAGGATGAACCGCTCGGCGTACCGGATCGACGTGTTGCTCTGCTCCACGCCCAGGAGTGTCGGCGGAAGAGATGTAGTGTCCGCGCCGCGCAGCCGCGCTAGCGCGCTCGACGCCGTCGCGCTCACGTCGCCGCTGATCCCCGGATAGTGCCGCTGGTCGCTGATGGCCTCCAGCAGCGCGGTACAGAAGGCCGGGTCCCAGACGGCATCGTAGAGCACGCCTTTCCCGGCCTCCACGTGCAGACTGGCAATCACCGCCGCCGGCCGTTCCCCCCGCAAGGTTTGACCTGCCGCGCCGGCCAGGAAGCCGATGGGCAGCGCGTAGCTGTCCGGCGCACCTTCGGCGTACTCCACGCGCAGCAGCGCGAGCACCGCGGACGGCAGGATCGGAATGGCCTCCTGTATCCGGATGGCGCGGATCGTGCGCGTCTTCGCACCGAACCAGCGCCGCGGCACGACATAGCCTGGCAGCACAGCCTCCAGCGCCTCGCGGGCCGGGCTGTGGAACACCGTGTCCCACGGCCCGGCCGTTTGCAGCGTGGCCACCTCAGGCGGGCCAGCGGCGTCGTGAACAGAATGCGACATCAGCCAGTCTCGCTTTCAGGAGGGAAGTATAGCCCCTTGCGGGCGTCCCGACGGGCACGAAGCCCAATGCTACGCCTATTGCCGGCGTTCCAGCACGTTGCGCAGCGCTATCAACTGTGCCTCGCTGATCCGGTCGATTTCGCCACCGTAATGCCCCAGGTTATCCAGGTTCTCAGCCAGTTGTGGCAGCGCCCGGTCCAGGGCCATCTTCGCCAGCGAGTCGAGCTTGAAGGCCCACAGCATCGCGCGGCAGGTCTCCACGCGGCGGTCGCGCTTTGACAGCAGCGCGCCGTCTGCCACGCTGACCGTCAGGGTGAGTTCGTCCGTAGGTCCGCAGGGCACGAACGGCAGCGTCAGCGACTCGGTCGCCGCGTCGTACTGCCCCTGGACTTCATGCACCGTGCCGTTGACAGTCAGTCGCACTGCGGACGGGTTGCGCACCCCCCGCAGGACGATGCTGTACCGGCGGCTGGCCGGGATGTGGGCCCGGTTGCCCGCGGCCCTGGCGACCGTGAAGCTGAGTTCGCTGTCGCCCCACGTCTGCGACAGTTCCGTCACCGTATGGTCGCCCTGCAGATACGCAGTCGAGTTGCCGTCGTCCTCGTACAGCGCGAATCGGCCATCCGCGCCGGGGAACACGTACACCGTCAGCTCCTCGGGGTTATCGACGCCGCCCCAGCCGCTACGCGGCCCCAGCGGCACGATGCTGCCTGCATGGGCGAACACCGGGATGTCGTCCAGCGTGCCGTAGAGCGCCACGGTCTGGTCGCCGGCAAAGTACTCGCCCGTCGTGAAGTCGAACCAATCGCCTTCCGGCAGCCAGACGGTGTGGCGGCTGAGATTGGTCTCGGCATGGCGCGGAGAGACGAACGGCGCGACCATCAGCTCGCTGCCGAAGTAGAACTGGTTCGGGCACAGGTAGGCTGTCTCGCGGTCGCCGTGCCAGTAGTAGAGCGGCGTCACCAGCGGGATGCTCTGCTGCGTCATGCGCCAGGCCATGCTGTAGATGTAGGGAATCAGCGCGTGGCGCAACTGCATCGCATCGCGCGCGACGCGGAATGCATCCGCACCGTTGCCCCAGGGCCGGCGGTCATGGAACGGGTTGTTGGTGCTGTGCAGCCTCAGGATCGGGCTGAACGCACCCAGCTGCACCCAGCGCGCGTATAGCTCCGGTTCCTCGACGCCCGCGCAGTGGCCGCCGACGTCGTGGCTCCACCAGCCGAACGCGACATTGGACGCGGTGGCCGTAAAGTAGGGCTGGAATGCCAGCGTGGCCCACGTCACCCAGCTATCGCCGGAGAACCCGATGGGGTAGCGCTGGTTGCCCAGCCCGCCCCAGCGCGAGAAGATGAACGGGCGCTTCGTGCCGTCGCGGCCCAGGTCGTAGAAGTGCAGGTGGTTGAGCCACCACAGAGGGTCCATGACCTCCGCAACCGGCTGCGCCGAATGGACCATGCGCTGGCCCTGCTGCCAGTCCAGCCACCAGAAGTCCACGCCCTCAGCCTCCATCGGATGGTGCAGGATCTTGAAGTAGCCCTCGACGAAGTGCGGGTCGGCCAGGTCGAACGGGACCGGCTCCCCGGTCGCGGGGTCCTGGCCCATGAAGCGCGCCATCTCCTCGTACTGCGCTTCGTGCGGCCAGATACCGTCCGCCGGGTGCAGGTTCATGGCCGTGCGCAGGCCCTGTTCGTGCAGCCAGGCGATGAAGGCGTAGGGATCGGGCCACTGCTCCCGATTCCAGGTGTAGCCCGTCCAGCCCGACGATGCGTTGCCCGTCGTGGTGATGTGCCAGTCCATGTCGATGATGCACACGGACAGCGGTACTTCGCGCTCCCGGAACTCGAGCATCAGGTCGCGTAATTCGTCCTGCTTGTAATCCCAGTAGCGGCTCCACCAGTTGCCCAGCGCATAGCGCGGCACCATCGGCACGCAGCCGGAGACCCGCGTGTACTCCTGCAGGCAGCCGATGTAGTCCTGGCCGTAACCGAGGAAGTAGAGGTCGCGATACTCCGCGGTGCGGGCGGGTGGCCGCTGCTCCAGCCAACCGGACTGGTTGAAGACGAGGCTCTGCGAGTCGTCTACCAACGACCAGCCGGTGCGCGACATCAGCCCCGGCTCCAGCTCGATCTCGCCGTTGGCGCCGTCCAGCGTGCGCGCGGTGCCGCGCAGGTTATAGTGGTCGCGGTCGCCGAAGTGCCAGGTGACGCCGCTTCCTTTCAGTTCAATCGACAGGGTGTTCATGGTGAAGCCCGCATCGGAGATCTTGTAGCACAGGTGCAGGTGCTCGGTTTCGATGTCGATTTGGTCAGGGCTCTCGGTGCGCTTGAAATCCGGTACGGGCTGTTCGCGATACCAGAACGCCTGGCTGGCGCGGTCCTCGAAGCGGTTGTGGCGGCTGTACTCCATGCGGATCATGCGCGAGGTCAATACAGTGAAACGGACGTGCTCGCCGGTGACGACGGCCGACGGATTGGCGCGCGACGGAAACTCGGTAGGAATCGTGATTTGAGCCATTGCCTTCCTCAGGTCAGGTTGGGATATGCGGCCTCGTAGGCCGCGCGAATCTGCCGGTGCAGCTTGATGTTTTCCAGGAATGTGCGGCGGAATGGGCTGTCCGCCGGGATCATGCCGTGCTTGCGCATCATCTCCCGGTACGCGCTCTTGAGCATGTCCTGCGCTTCCTCGTGCCGGCCGTTCGCGGCCAACGCAAGGCTGTGCCGGTACATGATCTCCTCGCCGGTGCATTCGGTGATTTGCGTGAACCCGAACTGCCGGTAGATGTCGAGCGCGTTGCCCGACGCCTCCAGCGCATAGCGCAAATGCTCGTCCCGCTCGGCAGCCGCCATATCTGGCACGCTCGCCGGTGTTCCGGCGAGCCCTAAGTGCGCGGCGGCCGTCTCACACGCGGCGACCATCTGGTACTGCCGCGAGACCTGTCCCTCGACCACCATCTGCCGGACCTGCGCCTGCAGGTTGAGCGCCTGCTGCCAGTGCTCCGGGCCGCCCTGCGCGTTGTGCAGGATGGCCTCCACCAGCCGGAGCCCCGCATGGCCCAGGCTGAAAAGCACCCGCTCAGTGACGGTGCGCGCCTGCGCAATCGTGGCCCAGGCCGCGTCGAACTGGCCCAGCGCGCCCTGAATCTGGGCGATGCGCAGCAGCGCGAAAATCTTGTCGCTCGATTCGCTCCAGCGGTCGAGGGCTTGCTCCAGGACAGCCAGCCCACCTTCGTAGTCGCCCAGGTAGATGGCCTGAATCTGGCCGCAAAAGACCAGCGCATGGCCTTCGCCGAGGCGATTGCCGACCTCCCGATAGATTTGGACCCGTTTCTGCTCGAACTCGGTCAATTGGCGGTAGTAATCACCGCGGCGCTCGTGTTCGGGGCTGAGCGCGGCGAGCAGCCAGGCCTCGGTCTCCCGATCCTCCAGGCGCTGCGAGATGGACAGGGCCGCCTGGATGTACTCGGCGTTGCGTTCGAGGTTGTCCATGCTGTACGCGCCGCCGATGCCCAGCAGCAGCCCCACTTCGGTTCGCAGGTCGCCCAACTGCCGGGAGAGTTCGAGCGCGCGGGCGCGCAGCTCGTGCCATGCGGGGTCGCGGTGCAACTGCTGCAGGTGGCCCACCGCCAGCAGGCTGTGCATCTCGCGGTGCTTGTCGCCGGCCTGCTGCGCGAGGTCGAGCGCCTGCTGCGCCATCTGCAGCCCGGTCGCCAGCTCTTCGGCGGTGTTGGGGTCGCTGACTTCCGGCTGCGACAGGAGGGCGTCGAGCATGAAGATGGGGTCATCGGTCAACTGCCGGGCCAGCGGCAGGAGTGTGCGCGCGTCGGCCTGGCCCGCCTCGAGGTGCCCCATGCGCGCCAGCACCTCCGCTCGGCCGGCGAGCGCCTCGAACCGCATCTCGCGGATGCTGCGAAGCTGGTCGGCGTCTGCCCCGCGCGCTTCGATCTGGTCAAGCAGCTCCAGGACGCGGGTATAGTGGGCCAGGGCGTCGGTGTTAGCGTAGACGCGGCGCATCTCCGCTGCGGCGCCCAGCGCATGGTAGAGCTCCCGCCGGTAGTTGCCGGCCTGGTGGTAATGGTAGGCCAGCAGCCCGTGATAGATGGGGATGCTCTCCGAGCTGACGATCTGCTCGATTTGCTCGCCGATCTGGAGATGGTAGGCCGTGCGCTGCGCATTCAAGAGGCTCTCGTAGACGACATCCCGCACCATCGAAGGCGTAAAGGCATAGGCGATGCCCAGTTCCGGCTCGATGTTCTGCTCGTGGATGAGCTGGACGCGCTGCAGATTGGTGAGGCAACGCTTGAGCTGCACGGGATCGTCGACCAGTCCCTCCAGGACGCTCCGCCAGAACAGCGGGCCGATGACCGCCGCAATCTGGAGGACATGACGTTCTTCGGCGCTGAGATGGTCGATGCGCGTGAGCAGCAGGCCGCGCAGGCTGCCGGGCAGGTTGAAGCTCTGGATGGGCTGCATCTGCCGCCAGACGCCGGCCGTATCCTGCTGCACGAGTCCCTGGTCAATCAGCGCGTACACGAGCTCCCGCGAATAATAAGGATTGCCTTCGGACTTCTCAATGAGCAGCGCCATGGTGGCATCGGCCAGTGTGCCGTGGCCCAGCATCTGCTCGATGAGCGCCCGGGTTTCGCTGGGCGTGAGCGGCGGCAGGTCGATGACGGTCAGCCGGTGCGGATACTCTGTCTCGACATCGTGGCGGAACTGCCAGACGGGTGAGGTGCGCTCCGGGCGGAAGCTGGCGAGCCACAACACCGCCGCGCTTTCGCAGGTGGGCAGGCAGTGCCGGAGCAGCTCCAGCGAACTGGAATCCGCGAACTGCAGGTCACTCAGCGTCATGACCAGCGGGCTGCGCTGCGCGAGGCTTTCCACCCAGCTGTACACCGTGCCGAAGATCTGTTTCTGGAGTCCCTCGGCCTTGAGGTAGGCCATACGCCGGGCCTGGGGGCCTTCCACGGGCAGGGAGAGCAACATCGCCAGGTAGGGGTAGTAGCGCTCTACGTCATCGCCCCACAGCAGTTCCGCCTGCCTGTACAACAGCGCAGACAGGTCGGCGGAAGGCTCCGTTGAGTCGGCACTCGCCCCCGCAGTCTCCAGCCAGTTATGCAGGAGCCCCAACCAGAGGGAGTAGGGTGTAGACTGGTCATACGACCGGCAGTGCCCGAGCAGCCAGGTCACTGGTGGGGTCGCCGGGCTGGGCTTTTCAGAATCGGTGGATTCGGCTGCCTGCTCGAACTGCCGCCGGACGTGATTGATGAGCTGAGTCTTGCCCATGCCCTTGGCGCCGGTGACCAGCGCAATGCCCCCGCGTCCCCGCTGCACGGCTGTCACGCAGCCCCTGAGCGCTGCCAGGGGTTCGTCCCGGCCCGCGACCAACGGCAGGCTCGGCTCACGCGCCTGGCGCGCCTCCGTCAACGAGCGGAGGCGGAGCGGCCGGTAGATCGTGATGGGCCGGCTGATGCCTTTGACTGAGATGTCGCCCAGCGGCTGCCACTCGAACCGGGACTCGACCAGGTGATAGGTGTGCGCGCTGACCAGCACCGTGCCCGGCTCGGCTGCGGTCTCCATACGCGCGGCCAGGGCCACCCCTTCGCCCATGGCCGTGTCCTCGCGGTGTTGTCCCGCCTCGCCGACGCTGCCGACGATGACCTCGCCGGTGTTCACCCCGACGCGGACCTTGAGGTCGATCTTTTCCGCGCGCATTTCATCAGCCAGGGGCCGCAGCGCCTCGTGCATCGCCAGCGCGGCCAGGATGGCCCGCTCGGGGTCATCCTCGTGCGAATGCGTGGCGCCGAAGAACGCGACCAACCCATCCCCGCGGAACTGGTCCACGTGGCCGCCAAAACGGTACACCTCAGCGGCCAGCAGCTGCAGCACCCGGTTCATCATCTCTACCCAGGCCTCGGTGCCCAGGTGCTCCATCAGGTCGGTGGAGTTGCACACATCCGCCAGGATGACGGTAGCAATGCGGCGCTCACCGGCGAGAGGCGCAAGTAGCCCTGGCGCCGGGGCTTCTGGCCGCGCAGGAAGGAGGCCCGGGTGCGGACCTTGTGAGGGCGCGCCGTCAACGGGGAGGCCGGGCAGCAGAGCCGGTGGAGGGGCATCCAGCGGGAGCGCTAGCTGGGCGGCGGATGCCGACGTGGAGGCGCCAGCCAGGGAAAGGCCGCACATGCCGCAGAAACGGTAGGTCAGGGGATTGGTGAAGCTGCAGCCAGGGCACGGGTTGCCCAGTTGCGCGCCGCACTGCCCGCAGAATCTCATCCCGGCGTGGCTCTCGAAGCCACAATTGGGACACTTCATCGGGTGTATCGTCTTCCCCCTGATTCGTTCTGTTCGGAGACCCGGTTCCCGGGCAAGACAGGCCTCAGCCCAGTAACCGGGTCTCTGCGTCACCCGCTACGATGGGGACCTGGATCTACTGCAGCGCGTCCAGCGCCCGATGGAAGCGTTCCGCCAGCGCCTGCGCGACGACGACAGCCATCTCTGCATCCTCTTTGAGCGTGCCGATGAAGTCCCAACGCGTCAGCGCCAGGCACTCCGTCGGCTCGGTGGCGATGACGGTGGCCGTGCGCGCTGCGTCATGCAGCAGTGCCAGCTCGCCGAAGAAGTCGGTGGGGCCGAAGGTGTTCACCAGGACCTCGCTGCCATCAGCGCGGTGACGCATGGCTTTCGCCTGGCCCTTGACGATCACGAAGAAGCCTTCGCCGCCCTGTCCCTGGGCAACAATCGTCTGGCCCGCCGCATACTCGCGCTCGACGCAGCGCACGGCCAGCTTGCGGAGCTGGCGATCGTTCAACCCGTGAAAGAGCGGGACATGCTGCAGGAACCGGATCGTGTCTAGAGTTTGAGACATGAAATCCTCCTTAAGGTCAGGCCAACTCGCCGATGAACACCTCATGGGGTTGGAGCGTGAAGTCAGACAGATCGCGCTTTGTTTGTGCGTGGGCGGCAACGATGGGCCGCACCGTCTTGGCTGCCAGGTCAAAGTGCAGGCGCTGCGGCCGGTCGGAGAAGTTCAGCACGACCAGGCAGGTCTGGCCGCCCGGGCCGGCGTCGATCTGGCGCAGGAAGGCCAGGTAGTCCGGCGCCCCCTCGTGCAGGGGCACGTAGCGCCCGGCGATAAGGGCCGGCGTTTCCCGGCGCACACGCAGCATCCGGCGGTAGAAATTGAGCAGCGAGTCAGGGTCGCCGCGCTGCTCGGCTACATTGACGCCCTGCGCGTAGTTCGGATTGACGGGCAGCCATGTCTCGACGCCGACCGGGCTGAAGCCTGCGTTGGGCGCGTTCTCCCATTGGTGTGGGGTGCGGACGGCGTCGCGAGTGATCTCTGCCGCCCGCGCGAGCGCGGCTTCGGGCTCCGCGCCGAGTTCATCACGCACCGCGTAGTAGGCCCGTACGCCCCACAGGTCGCGGAACTGAGCGATGTCGGTGAGGCGGAAGTCGGTCATGCCGATTTCTTCCCCATTGTAGAGGAAGGGCGTGCCTCGCAGCGTCAGCAGCAGCGCCAGGTGCAGCCGCGCCAGTGCATCGTCGTGGACCCCGTCGCCAAAGCGGCTCTTGACCCGCGGAGAGTCGTGGTTGCCGAGGGTGTTGCAGGGCCACAGGTCGGGCGAGATGGCGGCCAGCTCGGCCAGGCGCTCCACCTGGTTAGCGCGGATGCTCGCGGGCGTCAGCCGCCGGGGCCGCATCAACGGGAAGTTGAACACGAGATGCAGCTCGTTATCGCCGTCTCCGTGATAGCTGGTGTCTTCGCTCTCGCCGATTAGGACCCGATCCCCGTCGTACTCGTCCAGGATGCTCCGCAGTTCCTGCATCAGCTCGTGGACGCCGGGCTGGTCCACCTGGTGCTGGCCCAGGGCCCGCCATTCGACCAGCATTTCTCCGGCCTCGAGCGGGCCGGCGGGCACCTCGCGCGCTGCGGTCAGCTCGATGAGCGTCTTCTTTGCGGTGTGGTTGGGCAGGTCAGGCCGTTCGTAGATGGTGCCGATGGCATCCAGCCGGAAGCCGTCCACGCCCATGTCCAGCCAGAACCGCACGGCATCCCACATCGCCTGCTTGACCTCCGGGTTGCGCCAGTTGAGGTCGGGCTGCTCTCTGAGGAAATAGTGATAGTAGTACTGGCCGGTGCGCTGGTCGTACTCCCAGGCCGAGCCGCCGAAGGCAGATTCCCAGTTATTCGGCGGACCGCCGTCCCGGCCATCGCGCCAGATATACCAGTCGCGCCTCTCGTTCTCGCGGGTGGTGCAAGACTCAATGAACCAGCGGTGCTGATCCGATGTGTGATTCAGCACGAGGTCGAGAATGACGCGCATGCCGCGGCGGTGCGCTTCAGCCAGGAACGTACGAAACTCGTCCAGCGTGCCGTATTCCGGCGCGACATCGGTGTAATCCGCGATGTCGTAGCCGCAGTCGGCCTGGGGCGAGGGGAAATGAGGCGACAGCCAGATGGCGTCGATCCCCAGGTCTTGCAGGTAGTCCAGCCGTTCCGTGATGCCGCGAAAGTCACCGATGCCGTCGCCGTTGCCATCGGCGAAGCTGCGCGGGTAGATCTGGTAGAAGACCGCCTGGTGCCACCACTTGAGTCCGATCAAGCCGATCCTCCCAGGAGCAGCGCGAGCGCCGGGATCGCTAACCCAATGCCGAACGTCCAGGCGAACAGCCGCCAGGACCGCGGCTTGCCGTGGTGCTTGCGATGGTACTCGCCCGTCGCGATGATGACGCCCACAGCCAGGACGGCGGCTACCATGACGATGATGTTGCCCCATAACATCGCCACGGCGGCGTCGGTCGAGAACCGCGCATAGATGACGAAGAAGAGCTCGCGCAGAAAATAGATGTCCGCAATGAGCAGGGCGATGCTCGCCAGCCACAGGACCAGCGTCACCGCCCGATTGACGAGTGTGCTAGATTGTGTCACGACTATCCTCCAGCCGAAACGGCAGATTCTGCCGTCGTTTGAATCAGCGCAGATGCGCTCCTGCCCTCTTCTACGCAGCGTACAGGCGCGTGTTGCACGGCTGGAGGATAGCGGCTGCGCACGTCTGAGGGCCAGGTGCGTGTTGGATCAGGCACCCTAACAGGAGGCATCCTGGGCCGGGCCTCACAGAACGGGGTCTGATCCCCGGTGGCCTGACCCAGGATGCCTGGTAAGTTACTACACCCCCCGCAGCTTCAGTTCTTCCGCGCGGTGACACGCGACGAAGTGGTCAGGCTTCAGTTCGCGGAAGGCCGGCGTCTCCTGCTTGCAACGTTCGATTGCGTAGCGGCAGCGCGGATGGAAGTAGCAGCCGGATGGTGGGTTGGACGGGTCTGCCACGTCCCCCTGCATGATGATGCGTTCCGACTGGTACTTGGGATCGGCCTTCGGTACGGCGGACATCAGGGCCTCGGTGTACGGGTGCAGCGGCGCCATGTACAGCTCTTCTGCATCCGCCATCTCGGCCATTTTGCCGACGTACATGACCGCCACGCGGTTCGAGATGTGCTGCACGACGCTCAGGTCGTGCGCGACAAAGACGTAGGCCAGGTTGAAGTCCCGCTGCAGGTCCTGGAGCAGGTTCAGCGTCTGGGCCTGGATCGACACGTCGAGCGCGGACACCGGCTCGTCGCAGATGACCAGCCGCGGGTTAAGCGACAGAGCGCGGGCGATGCCGATGCGCTGGCGCTGGCCGCCTGAGAACTCGTGCGGATAACGGCGCAGGTGGTCGGGCCGCAGGCCGACGCGTGTGAGCAGGTTGACGATGATGGCTTCGCTGCGCTCCTGCTGGTACTGGCCATGGATGACCATTGGCTCGGCGATGATGTCGCCCACCGTCATGCGCGGGTTCAGCGAGTTGATGGGATCCTGGAAGATCATTGCGATCTCCCGGCGGATCAGCTTCATCTCGCCGTGATCCATCTCCGCCAGGTCGACCTGCACCTCTTCCTCGCCGCCCTTCGCCAGCAGCTTGCTCTTCCAGAGCACCTGCCCGCCGGTCGGCTCGTACAGGCGGAGGATGGTGCGGCCCGCGGTGGTCTTGCCGCAGCCGCTCTCGCCCACCAGGCCCAGCGTCTCCCCTTCGCGCACGTAGAAGCTGACGTCGTCTACCGCCTTTACGTACCCAACGACCTTGCGCAAAAAGCCCTTATGAATGGGAAAGAACTTCTTGAGGCCCTTGACCTCTAGCAGGTGGCTTTCCGACGCGACCGCCGGAGCCGCTTGGATCGTGCGTGCATCCATGCTCACACCTCCTCGTACAGCAGGCAGCTTACCCACTGATCGCCTACCACTGGATGCCATGTCGGCACGATCTTATCGCACTTGCCGGGCATGAACGATGGGCAGCGCGGATGGAAGACGCAGCCGGTCGGCAGATTGAACGGGTCGGGCACCATGCCCTCGATGGAGGCCAGCCGTCCACTGGTCTTGCGACCGACCTTCGGGATCGATTGAAGCAGCGCCTTGGTGTACGGGTGCTTGGGCTGGTAGAACAGGTCGACTGTCGATGCCCGTTCCACCTGCTTGCCCATATACATCACGACGATTTCCTTGGCCATCTCCGCGATGACGCCCAGGTTGTGGGTGATGAACATGATGGCCATGTTCTCCTCATCCTGCATCGCGCGCATGATGTCCAGGATTTGCGCCTCGATGGAGACGTCAAGCGCGGTCGTCGGCTCGTCCGCGATCAGCATGTCCGGTCCACAGGAGAGCGCGATGGCGATCATCACGCGCTGGCGCTGGCCGCCGGAGAGTTGGTGCGGATAGCTGTCCACACGCTGCTGCGGCTTAGGGATGCCGACGCGGCGCAGCATGTCGATGGCATACTCGCGCGCTTCCTGCTTGGTGATGTTCTTGTGTGACTGGATTGTCTCCGTCAACTGGTCACCGACCTTGCGGAAAGGCGTCAGGTTATGGAGCGAGATGGCTTCGTTGATGTGGACGCCGGCCGTGTACACCGGCGTCAGCGAGCTCATCGGCTCCTGGAAGATCATGCCGATTTCGCCGCCACGAATCTCGCGAATGGTCTGCCCGTCGGGGTCCAGCTTGCTGATGTTGACGACATCGGTCTGGGTGGACCCTTTGGCCCTGCGGTGGTAGATGACCTGCCCGTTCGCAATGCGGCCGGGCTTGGGCACCATCTGCAGGATTGCGCGCGCGGTGATCGACTTGCCGCAGCCGCTCTCGCCGATGACGCCCAGCGTCTCCCCGCGGTTGATGTTGAACGATACGCCATCGACCGCCTTGACGATACCTGCACGGACATCGAACTCGACGCGGAGGTCTTGGATTTCTATCAGGACATCGCTCTTGGTCTGGTTCATGTTAGTCGCCTCCTACCGTCCGCCGTACGGGTCGAGCGCATCGCGCAGGCCGTCGCCCAACATGTTGTAGGCCAGGATGACGAGCAACAGGAAGGGGATGGTTAACAGCAGCCACGGGTAGAACCGGATGGCGCTGACGTTGCCGGCTTCCTGCAGGAGGACGCCCCAGCTTGTCAGCGGCGGGCGCAGCCCCAGCCCCAGCCAGCTCAGCGCGGTCTCGGCCAGGATCATGCCGGGAATCGACAACGTGGCGATCACGATGACGTGGCTCATGGTGCCTGGCAGGAGGTGCTGGAACATCAGCCGCGTATCTTCTGCGCCAAAGCTCTTGGCCGCCAGGACGTATTCACGCTCGCGCAGCGACAGGATCAGGCCGCGCACCTGGCGAGCCAGACCGCCCCAGCGCACGAACGCCAGGATGACGGTCAGCATGAAGTAGACCAGGATAGGCGACCAGAACTTCGGGATCGCCGCGGCCAGCGCCATGAACAGCGGAATGTCGGGGAAGGCGGCCAGGAATTCTGTGACGCGCTGGATGATGACATCCACTGTGCCGCCATAGTAGCCGGAGATCGCGCCCAATACGCTGCCCAGGACGAGGGTCAGGAACTGGCCGATGAGACCGATCATCAGGGACAGGCGCCCGCCGTAAATGATGCGCGAGAAGTAATCGCGGCCCAGCGAATCCGTGCCCATGATGAACACGGAGGCCGCCGGATCATCCGAAGTCGTGCCGAACAGGTGAATGTTCATCGGGATCAACCCGAGCAGCTTGTACGGGTCGCCCTTGACGAAGAGCCGGACGGTGTACTTCACCTCGGGATCGTCCACGTAGAAGCGCGTGCGGGTCTTGGTGTCCACCTTGCGCTCAAGACCGTAGACGAAGGGGGCCTGGAACTTACCCTCCTCATCGACGAACCGGATGGCTTGCGGCTTGGCCGCGGTGTATTCCGAGGATCGCTCGAGCGCGTACGGGGAAATGAACTCCGGTATCACCACCATCGAGAAGTACATGACGATGAGGATGATGCCGCCGACGATCGCCAGCTTGTTCTTCTTGAACTTCCACCACACCAGGCTCCAATAGCTCTGGCTGACGGGTTTATTCTGGGCCTGCTTGGTGGGTGCAACCGCTGTCGTAGTCATCTGAGTCCTCCTCTATTCCAGCCGGATGCGGGGGTCGACCCACGCCAGTAACAAGTCAGCCAGCAGGTTGCCGATGAGCAACAGCAGCGTGAAGAACACGAGGCACGTGCCGGCCATGTACATGTCCAGCTTGCGTAGTGACTCCACGAACAGCGGGCCGATGGTGGGCAGGTTCAACACGATGGAGACCAGTGCGTTGCCGACGAAGATGCTGGGGATGGCCTCGGACCCGAGGATGACGATCAGCGGGTTGATGGCCATGCGCACTGCATGCTTCCAGGTCACAGTGCTGTTCTTCAGGCCGCGTGCGCGAGCTGCTTCGATGAAGGGTTGGCCGAGCGTCTCGAGCAGGTTGCCGCGCATGATGCGGATGAGGCCGCCCGTGCCGGTTACTGCGCTGACCAGGGCCGGAATCCAGAGGTGCTTGAGGAGGTCAACCACCCGGGCCAGGCTCCAAGGCGCATCCACGAACTCTTTGGAGAAGAGCCCTGTGGCTTCCTGGCCCAGCACCACCACTGCAAAATACAAGATAATCAGCGCCAACAGAAAGCCGGGCATGCCCAGGCCGATGAAACTGATGACCGAGATGATCTGATCCCCCACCGAGTATTGTCTGACCGCCGAATAGACCCCCAGTGGTATCGCCAAGGCCCAGGTGAGGATCAGCGTGGCGACGGACAGAATGACGGTGAACAGGAGGCGTTCGCCCAGCAGGTCCTTGACCGGTCGCTCGTATTCGAACGACTCGCCGAAGTCGCCCCTGACGAAATTGGTGACCCAGCCGGTGTACTGCTCGATGAAGGGCTTATCCAGGCCATACCGCACGCGGTACTGGTCGATGCGCGCCTCAGCGCTGCGGTCGCCACGAGAGCGCAGCTGTTCTATTTTCTGGGTGAGAAAGTCTCCGGGGGGCAACTTGATGATCACGAAGCTGACGAAGGACACCAGCACAACCATGATCAGCGCGTAGCCAAGTCGCCGGACGATGAAGCTCAACATGAACGCCTCCTTGGCCTGAGACTGTTTCTCCGAACGCAGCGCGGAATCCTCGAGGGTTAAGCCAGATGATTGGGGTAAGCTGGCTTTGCGATTGCGCTGCGTATCTGGCTCAGTGCAAGTGACGGCAGGATGGAGTACGGAGTCGGCCGCAACGCGGTGGAGACCGCGCCCGTGCACCATTGCCTGCCGTAAGGTTGTGTCAACACGGTTGGTGGCGTGGCGGGCGGACCAAGCCGCCCGCCACACTAAGGATTGCGTTCAGGGCAGCCTGGGGGTTGGACCCCCGGTCTGCCGACCTGTGAGTCAGGGTGCCAGGCTGTCGTTGCAGGTTGGCACCCTGACTCACAAGCGCCGGTTTACTTGTCCATCCACCACTGCGAGGCGATCGTGTTGCCGGGGGTTGACGGAGCCCACGGGCCGACGACGCCGTAGTTCGGGATGTTGCGCATGTAGTTCTTCACGACGACAGGCATGGCCTGGTCGCCGGAGATGCCGATGATGAACGGGCCTTCGTCGATGTTGATCTGGATGGCTTCCCAGACCAACTCGTTGCGCTTGGCCTCGTCAGGCTCGTTGACGCCCTGCTCGTAGAGCGCCTGCAGGCGCTGGGCCGGGCTGCCGTCCTCGGGCTTCACACCGCAGTCGTACGGGATGGCCGGATCAGGCACGCAGGCGTCCTTGCCCTTGGCATACCACTTGCCTTCCAGCGGCATGTAGTAGCGGTTGACGATGGGGAACAGCCAGTCCGGGTAGGTCCAGATGTCCAGCTCGGAGACATGGGCCGCGCGCAGCATGAAGTAACCGCTGTTGTTGCGGATGTCCAGGTCGGGTTGGCCCTGGAGGTTCTTGACCTCGAGGTTGATGCCGAGGTTGGTTTCCCACTGCTTCTCAGCTTCGGCTGCCGCATCGGTCTGGACCTTGAGGCTGCCGCCCCAGTCCGAGATATCCAGCGTCAGGATGAACGGTTCGCCGCTGGGCAGCGTGCGGAAGCCGTCCGCGCCCTTGGCCATGCCCATCTCATCCAGCATCGCGTTGGCTGCATCGGCGTCGAAGTCGATGTAGGAATTGGCCCAGGCCTGGTAGACTTCCTGGCCCTTGTCACCGGCGAAGTGCGGCGACTGCGGGCTCAGGGTGGCCTGCTTGGCCTCGCCGATGCCGTTCCAGGCGACGTCGATCATGCGGGTGCGGTCGATGCCGAGGGACAGGGCCTGGCGGAAGCGCTTGTCGCGCAGCACATTGCGGATCTCGGTGGCCTTCTCGGGCGTGTCATTCTCGTAGTTCTTGCCGCCCTCGACGTACCAGGAGTTCACGTAGTAGCCGGGCCAGGCGCCCGCGCCGTTCATCCAGCCGTCGAGCAGCTTGTAGTCGCCGGCCTCGGCGTTTTCGAGCAGCAGCGGGATGTCGTTCGGGTTGCCGATGACACGGAACGCGGTGTCGTACTTGCCCTGGGTGACGTTCAGCAGGCGGACCTGCTCGTCGGACACGATCTCGACGTCAATGGCGTCGATGTAGGGCAACTGATTGCCTTCGGTGTCCACGCGCCAGAAATAGGCGTTGCGGCCGAAGGTGTAGCGGGTGCCATCTTCCGACACTGCGGTGTTGCACCAGGCGAAGAGGCAGGGGTAGCCCGCGGTCTGCCACCACTTGTCAGCCGCTTCCATGTCTTCCCAGGCTGCACCGTCGGTGTACTCGGGATGGAACTGCTTCAGGTAGTGGGCCGGCTTCATCATGGTCTTGGCGAATTCCCAGGAGCCCTGCGCCATGTAGTTGGCGCTGACGCCCAGGGACTTGTCGGCACTCCAGACGACGGTGTAGTCATCCGGGAAGGTGATGTCGATGAGGCTGCCATCGGTGTTGCGCAGGTACGCAGGCGCCTGGTAGAGTTTCTGGTCGGGGTTCTTGATCAGGTCTTCCCACCAGAACTTCCAGTCCGCCGTGGTGTAGGGCTCGCCGTCGGACCACTTGAGGCCTTCGCGCAGGTGCATCGTGAAGGTGTGGCCGTCCTCGGAGAACTCGTAGCTCTCGACGAGGGCGACTTCGTAGCCGGTCAGGTCGGCCTTCCACTTGATCGGCGCGTCCACTGCGAAGTAGAGCAGGACGTTGCCGGCCTCGGGCCACCAGCTGGCGGTGTAGAGGGTGCCGCCGTACTTGCCGACGGACTCGACCGGGGTGGTCACGAGCGGGTTGACGGGCAGGCGCTGGTCCACTGGGGGCAACGTGCCGGCAGCGACCTGCTCGGCCAACTCAGGGGCTTCCTTGAAGGCGCCCGGCGTCGCAGGCTCTTCAGCCGCCGGCTCTTCGGCGGCAGGTTCTTCGGCCGCCGGTTCTTCTGCGGCAGGTTCCTCGGCCGCGGGTTCCTCAGCAGCGGGTTCTTCGGCTGCCGGGGCGGCAGGCTCCGGCGTGGGCGTGGCGCGGCCGCCGCAGGCACTCACCACCATGGTGAACACAATCAACAGTGCCAGGATCAGTTGCAACTTACGCATTGGGGCATTCCTCCTGATGTCAATATGAAACGCATCTTTGAGTCTGGACAACGGATTGGCTCTTCTGAGTTGTTGTTGCCACCTCCTTCCGCACAAGCGCTTGGTCAGTTACATTGTGAGTGAGTTGCGCACATTCGTGCAACTGCACAGTAATGATATCAACGGTTGCTTCCGTCGTCAAGCTGGATAGTATCGATGTTAAACGAATCATTAAATCGGTTTTTACCCGGTTTCCTGGACCATGCCGGTGGACAGGTCGTAGATCGCGCCGGTGATTTGCAGGCGGCCTTGCGCCGCAGCAGCTGCCAGCACGGGCTGCGCATCGCGCAATTGGCCGACGGCGCGGACGACGTTGGCCCGAACCGCATGATTTACCAGGTCGCCGGGCTGGGTTCTGGCGACTTCCACAGCAGGGCGCAAGGCCTCGATCAACCGCGCAACTGCGCCCTCATGGGCTCCGCCGGCAGCGGCCGCGTGCACTGCGCCGCAGTGGGTATGGCCGAGCACGACAATCAGGCTGACGCCGAGGTGCTCTGCCGCGTACTCCAGGCTGCCGAGCACGACATCATCCACGATGTTGCCGGCCACGCGCACGACGAAGAGGCTGCCCAACCCTTGATCGAAGAGGATTTCGGGGGGAACGCGCGAGTCGGCACAGCCGAGGATCGCGGCGAAGGGATGCTGGCCCGCGACCAGTTCCTGGCGCCGCGCAGGCGCCTGGTCAGGATGGGCCGGTTGGCCGGCCGCATAGCGCCGATTGCCCTCTAGCAACCGGGTCCAGGGCGAGCCGCCTGTATCATCTGCCACGCTGCACATGTTTCCTTCCTTACGTATTATAGCACAACAGCGGCGACTTAGAAGTAGTCATTTTTTGAAGTCGCGGCGTGTTCCGCCTCAGTATACCCAGACCGGCCCGGATTCTGACCTGGCCCCCGATGTGATGCGGCGCGGCGAGCGTAGCGGATGTCCCTGCCTGTCGACATCGACCACGTAGATGTCGGTGGATCCCGCGGAGTTGAACACCGTGAAAGCAATCTGCGTCCCATCCGGCGACCACCTGGGCCCTTGTGAATTCAGCACCGTGCCCAGCGCGACCGCGATCGGGGCGACGGACGGGTCGCATGTCGCAGGCATGACGTATAGGCCGTATTTGCTCTGGCTGCCGCGATTGGACATATAGGCAACCAACCGGCCATCCGGCGACCAGGACGGACTCTCATTGTGCCAGTTGCCGCCCCCTGCCAGCGGGCAAACCCCCGAGCCATCAGTGTTCATGCGGTAGATGTTCCAGGTATCACGCCAGGCGTCCGGTGAACCGCTGCGTTCCATCATCGCGAAGGCAATGTACCGGCCATCCGGCGACCAGGTTGGCGAAGTGGTACCACAGGCCGGGTAGCCATTCGGCGTCGTGCCTGAAAGGACGAGCGGTATCTGCATCGCACCGTCGAGGATGAGAATGTCATGGCGGGCCGCTGAAGTCAGCGGGATGTTACAGATTACCTGTGGAGCTAGATTGAGCCGATGATTGGATGAGATGACCACGCGCTGGCCATCTGGCGACCAGTCTGCCCCAGAGATATTTCGTAGGTCTGTGGTGAGGGCCCGTGTCTGGCCGGTGCTTAACGTCAAGCTAAACGCTTCATTCATGCGATTCTGCGGTTTGACTGGCGGACCCTGCGTATAGAGCAACTCGCCGGTGACGGACGACCACGCGTAGGGGAACTCGTCCAGCCCGGTGGCGTAGACCTGCCGCTGCCCGGACCCATCGGGGTTCATGATCCAGATGTCCCAGTTGCCCGACTGGTTGGTGTGATAGGCGATCTGGTACTGCGGCGCTGGGGTGGGGGGAGAAGTGTCCACCGGCAGGATGAACCGTGGGTCTACGTCGTCGCTGCCTTCCACCACCCAACCAAGCGTCCCGGTGTCGGTGCGCACCTTCCACCACCAGCGGCCGTCGGCGCAGGCCGGGCCTTCTGTGATGACCATCCGTGTGCCGGGCTGCAGGCGGTCGATTTGGGTGGCCGTGTAGCCCGGTGACTGATGCATCAAGAGCGGGTCACTCAGTGTGGCTACATAGGCCGTATCACCGAGCGCGACCAGCTGCGTGAGCGCGCCCGGACAGTCTGACACGACGGGGATATCCGTCGGCGGCGGCGGTAGAGTGGGTGCGGGCGTATCGGTAGGCGGCACGGGTGTATCGGTAGGTGGAACGGGTGTATCGGTCGGCAGTGGCGTGTCAGTGGGTATGAGGACCGTCGGTATGATGACTGTGGGCACAACCACGGGTGCTGGTGTGTTCGTGTCCGCGGGCCGCACGGTCGCAGGCCGCGTCGGCAGCTCCGCCAGCGCCACCTCGGTCCCTGGCCCGCCGGTCAAGGCCAGCCAGGCCAGGCTCCCCACTGCAAGCATGCCCATCGCGACGATCACGACAACGAGCCACGCCGGTAGCCCGCGACGCTCTTGGGGGACCACCTGCGTCGGGACAAAGGTAGCGGAAGCCCAGGCTGGTGGTGCAGCCCGGGTCGCAGCGCCGGGCTGTACGACCGATGTCATGGTCGCGCCCTGTCCCACCAGGGCCTCCCGGAATGCCGCTGCACTTGGCAGCCGGTCCGCGGGCTGTTTTGCCAGCGCGGTGAGCAACACGGCGTCAAGCCAGGGCGGCACATGCGGATTGTATTGGCTGGGGGGTGTAGGAGCTTCGTGCCGGATGCGATAGACGTTGTCCGCCTGGGCGCCCGGCGTTTCACGCTGCTCGAAGTCCAGGTAAGGCTGGCCTGCCAGCGCGCGGTATAGCACAGCGCCGAGGGCATAGACGTCGATGCGGGGATCGTCGCGCACCCCGTCCGCCTGTTCGGGCGACATGTAGGGCAAGGTTCCGGCCACGAAACCGACAGGCGTCTGCCAGGTGCGCGTCATCTCCAGGCCCGAGACATGGGCGATGCCGAAATCGGCGACCTTGGCATGGCCGGCCTTGTCAAGCAGGATGTTAGCAGGCTTCAGGTCGCAGTGCACCACGCCGTGTTGGTGCGCGTAGGCCAGCCCTTCGGCCACCTCGATCCCCAGCCGCGTCGCCTGGTCCACGGACAGTATGGTCTTGGCCTGTAGCACGCTCTCCAGCGAGCCGCCGCGCATGTATTCCATCGCGATGTAGAAGTTGTCGTGCTCGCTGAAAACGTTATGGGTCCGCACGATAGAGTCATGCGCCAGCTTCATGGTGGCCTTGGCCTCGGCGAGAAAGCGCTTGAGCATCGCTTCGTCGCCGATCAGCGCGGGGATCAATTCCTTGATGGCTATGTCTTCATGGAGGAGGGTGTCCTCGGCCAGATACACATAGCCGAAGCCGCCTCGCCCAAGCTGTCGGACGATGCGGTACTGCCCGTTTGCCAGAACATCGTTGGGTTGGAGCGGCATCCTGACATCCTCCTTCAGACCATCAAAGAACCAGTTGCCGATCCCGGCGCGCAACCCTTGTCATTTGTGAGCGGCTGTCAATAGAGGTGTGTAAATCGTCCGGTCCACAGGCCTGTCGAGGGCAATATTATCCTGCTCCGGCTGGCACAAAGTATATCATGCCCGCGCGTGGCGATCAAGCCAGGCGCAGTTGCGGTGCTGCCCAACATTCGCTGTCGTACACTTTTCGGAAGCCGATGGACTGGTAAAAGGGCTGGTTCGAGCCGACGTAGGCGACCGTCGCGCCGAGCAGTGCACAGCGCCGGACGCCCTCCAGCACGGCGGCCTTGCCGAGACCTAGCCGTCGATACTCCGGGTCGGTGGCAACCGGTTCGACGTAGGCGAAACGGCCGGCCGGTTCATAGAACATGCCGCAGAAGGCGACGAAATCCCCGTTGGCCGCGACGGCCGCGATCTTCAGGTCGCGCCGCGCCTTGGGCGTGTCGAACATCCGGCGGCGGTCTGCCAGGTCCTCGGCCGTCATGGGCGGCTCACCTTCGTGGTTGAAGCCGCGCCATAGCGCGCGATGGACTTTTGCCCAGTCGCACTCCTCCGCGAGGCTGGTCAGCCGGAAGCCCGCGGGCAGCGTGATGGCAGGAAAGGGCGTGGGGATGTCGAAGCGGTAGAGCGGCCGTGTTTCATTCGGGTCCTTCTCGTAACCGTGCGCCTGCACGAGCGCAAGGAGTGCGGGGTCGTTGTCGTTGACATACGCGCATAGCCGCTTCTGCCCATCCTCTTCGGAGATGCCGGCCAGGTTCTTCTCCGCGTAATCGAGCATCTCTGCGGCCAGGAAGCGGTATGCCGGGTGGAACTGGAAGAACGCCTCGCCCCAGCGCCACTCGCAGTGGGTCACCGCCACAATCTGCCCCGCATCTTCCCAGATGGCGATTTTGTCCAGCGTGGCCCGGTCGAGCTGCCCGTGGAAGTGCATGTATTCCCAGGCCGGTTCGAGCCAATTGCCGTCCAGGTTACCGGGTTGGTGGTATGCGATGAGGAAGTCGCCAACTCGTCCGTAGTCTTTGGCGTGGTCATAGATACGGAACTTGATGGTCATATTGGGCTCCTGTTTGCCGACTGCGGGGAATGGTCTTAGGATACCCCAGATCATGGCCCGATACAACTGGCCGAATATCTTTGGGGATGTCCGATGAACCCACACTACATTGCAGCCTACGATACCGAGATGCACGACACGCGACGCTTCGGTCCGGGAGTGCCCACCTGCCTGGAGGCGTGCCGGCGCATCGTAGAGGTGCACCGCCGCTACAGCATGCCGGCCACCTTCTTCATCGTCGGCCGAACGCTCGAAGCCAACCCGGCCGAGTTCCGTGAGCTGCTGGACGACCCGCTGTTCGAGGTTGCCTCGCACACCTACTCGCACAGGATGTTCCGCGACCACCCCATCTGCGGGCCGGCCGCGCCGTTGGCGGAGATCGAGGTGGAGATTCGCCGTGGCAAGGAGGTCGTTGAGGAGGTGTTCCGGCGACCGTGCCTGGGCGTGCGGACGGGCTGTGGGTTCACCGATGGGCTGCGGGGCGCACCGGAGATCCTGGGACTCATCGCCGATGCGGGCTACCGCTATGTCAGTAGCCAGCTATGGGGGCCGGACTTTTCGCTGCCCATCCCGCTCTACCCGCCCTTCACCTATGCGGACGATGGCTTCCCCGGGCTACGCGAGTTCCCCGGTCACGGCTGGCACGAGAACCTGCTCAAGGGCAACAACCGCATCTTCGGCCAGCAGCCCGCTCGCACCATCCTCTTCCCGCCGTTCATGCCGGAGGCTATCCCCGACCGCTGTATCGAGACCCCGGAGGACGAGTTCGCGATCAACCGCATTTTCCTGGACCGCGCGCTGGCGGACGATTCATCGTACGTCAGCCTGGTCTGGCATCCCTGGAGCCTCGCGCTCTTCGACCCTGCCATGCGGATGCTCGAGCTGACGTTCGAGTACGTGCTGAACCGCAACCTGCGCCCCACCACGTTCGCCCGTCTGGACCAGGAGCTGTATGCTGAAACGTTTGCGAATGTGCGATACTTGTAATATCATTGCCCCGATCGTGTAACCCGTGCATGCGCCAGCCGGCGGGTGTACGACGCGTTTCGATGGCAGATCTGAGTTGTACCGAGAGGGGAGTGAACACCATGAAGGCAGTCGTATACAAGGCGCCCTTCCGCGTGGCCGTTGAGACGGTCACCGAGCCCAAGATGCAGCATCCCAATGACGTCATTGTCAAGGTGACATCCACCGCCATCTGCGGCTCTGACCTCCACATGTATGAGGGGCGCACGGCCGCGGAGCCGGGCATCGTGTTCGGCCACGAGAACATGGGCATCATCGAGGAAGTCGGCAGCGGTGTGTCTGGCCTGCGGGTGGGCGATCGTGTGGTGATGCCCTTCAACGTGGCCTGCGGCTTCTGCCGGAACTGTCAGGCGGGCTTCACGGGGTTCTGTTTGAGCGTGAATCCCGGGTTTGCCGGCGGCGCATACGGCTACGTGGCGATGGGTCCCTATATGGGCGGCCAGGCCGAGTACCTGCGAGTACCGTACGCAGACTTCAACTGCCTGAAGCTGCCGCCGGGCCGAGAACACGAGAGCGATTTCATCCTGCTCGCGGATATCTTCCCGACGGGCTATCACGGCTGCGAGCTGGCCGATGTGCGGCCGGGTGAGACGGTGGCGGTCTATGGCGCGGGGCCGGTGGGCCTGATGGCCGCGTATTCGGCCCTGCTGCGCGGTGCATCACAGGTTTTCGTGGTGGACCGGGTTCCCGAGCGCCTGGCGAAGGCGCAGGAGATCGGCGGGATCCCGATCAACTTCGATACTGCGGACCCGGTCGAGCAGATCAAAGCGCAGACCGGTGGGCAGGGGACGGACAAGGGCGTGGATGCGGTGGGCTACCAGGCGGTGACCAAGGATGGGTCGACCGAGCAACCGGCGCTGGTGCTCAATGCGCTCATCCAGACGGTCCGCGCGACCGGCGCCCTGGGCATCCCCGGCCTCTACGTCCCATCCGATCCGGGCGGGGTCGATGCACAGGCGAAGCAGGGCAATCTCAGCATCGCATTCGGCAAGCTCTTTGAGAAGGGCCTGCGCCTGGGCACCGGGCAATGCAACGTCAAGCGCTACAACGCGCAGTTGCGCGATCTCATCATTGCCGGCCGCGCCAAGCCGAGCTTTGTGGTCTCGCATGAGCTGCCGCTGGCCGCTGCACCGGACGCCTATGAGAAGTTCGACAAACGCATCGACGGCTACACCAAGGTCGTGCTGCACCCCTGAGTGGGCGCAACCGGACTGCCTTGGCGCGTTGCAGCAACGACGTGAGCCTTGCGCTGTGCGTCAAGGCAGTCCGGCAGCACAGATGTGTTGGGGTGTCAAGACCCCAAAATGAGCGACTTTTTGACGCCGGT